>JAYWEB010000281.1:0-9526 GCA_043779575.1 Chthoniobacter sp.
GCGCCCACGCGATCCACGACCTTGCGCACGGGCGTCCACTTGTTGCCGATGATCATCGGGTTCGTCACCACCGCGCCGAGCCAGTGGAAGAAGTTCAGCACCTCCGGGCCGCCGATGCCGGGGAAGAGGTATTTGTTTCCGCCGGAAAACCCAACGACCTCGTGCGGGAAGACCGGCCCGCAGATGATGATCTGGTCGTAGTCGAAGATGCGCGCGTTGATCTTCACGGGCACCTCCATTTCAAAAAGGCCGTCGGTCAGCGCGCGGGTGTCGTCGAGCGTGAGGTCGCCGATGTGGCGGAGCGCCGCGTCGTTGTCCCACTCGTGATTGAAAAAGCGCACGCCCGCGTAAGTCGTGCGCCTTTCCTGCGCCGAAATCTCCAGCCGCTCGCAGATCGCCTCCTCGCTCATCGGCTGATGGGTGCCCAGCGCGATCATCACGTCGAAGCTCTTCGTCACCGCACCGAGCTGCGCGTGCAGCCCGGCGAAGAGCATCCCGAGCGGGCAGGTGCGCGTGGCATCCGGCACGATGAGCAGGATTTTTTTGTCCCGATAGTCCTTGGCCGGGCATGCCTCCGAGATCAGCGCCCGCGCCTGCGCGGCGTCGAGGTAGGTGCCGCCGGGGGCGATGTGGGAAAGCGTGCTCATGGCCGGAAGTTTTCGCGCAAAGGCGCAAAGGCGCAAAGAGGTTTCGCGTCCGCAGTCCTTTGCGTGAAAACCTAAATCGTCTGGCTCAAATAGCCGCCGTCCACGCGGAGGTCGGTGCCGGTGATGAAGCTGCTCGCTTTTTCAGCGGCGAGGAAGACGCACGCGCCGATGAGTTCCTCGCTTTTGCCGAAGCGCTGCATGGGGGTGTGGCCCCAGATGGCCTGGGTGCGGGCGGTGGGGGTGCCGTCGCTGTGGAAGAGCAGTTTGCGGTTTTGCTCGGCGGGGAAAAAGCCGGGGGTGATGGTGTTCACGCGCACGCCCTGGGTGGCCCACTCGCGGGCGAGGAATTGCGAGAGCGAGAGCACGGCGGCCTTGCTGGCGGAGTAGGCGACGACACGCGAGAGCGGGAGGTGCGCGCTGACGCTGGCGATATTGATGATCGAGCCGCGGCCGCGCGCGCACAGGCCGGGGCCGAATTCCTGGCAGGGCAGGAGCACGCCGCCGACGAGGTTGAGGTCGAAGTTCGCGCGCCAGTCTTCGAGGGCGATGGCCTCGAAGGCGCGCTCGGCGGTCACGGTCACGCGCGCGTCGTTGCCGCCGGCGGCGTTGACCAGAATGGTCGGATCGCCGCAGGCGTCGCGGAGGGCGGCGTGCGCGGCGGCGACGGAGGCTTTGTCCAGGGCGTCGGCGGTGAAAAAATGCGCGTTTCCACCGGCCTCGCGGATGGCGGTCACGCGGGCCGCGCCGCGCTCGGCGTTGCGCCCGACCACGGCGACCGTCGCACCCGCCGCGGCGAGGCCGTCCGCCAGTGCGCCGCCGAGCACGCCGGTGGCGCCGATCACCACGGCGACTTCATTCGTGAGATCAAAAAGGTTGGGCATGGAGTTATTTGGGGAGGGTGCTGAGGACAGCGGAGCGGGGTGGGATTGGCAAGGCTGGGGGCGACGAGCGCGAAGTTTTGCTCGGCAGCCAGTTCATGTTTTCCGGCGGGCGGGACGCAGTCCAAGGACCTCGACCAACACCCAGCGCGACGACCCCACCAAACGGTGCGCTCCGGGGACGCCACCCGCGCGGGCGCGGGCGCGCCCCGTGCCCCCTCACGACGCGTCGCTCCAACGGCATCGTTCCGGCTCAGAGATGAGGTGATAACGATGCCGCTGCTCGACAAGCGCCTCGAGGTGCTGCGCTCCGCGAAGTCGTCGAGCAGATGGACTGTGCCGTAACCCGCCAGATGCGCGACGGGCACGATCCGCTGACCGACGTGCAGATGACCGCCGCCGAGTTGGCCGATGTGCTCAAGGAGTGGCGTGCTGAACACGGGTTCTCACAGCGCCAAGCCGCCGCCGCCATCGGCACCACCGCGAATGTGGTGCGCGGCTGGGAGTCGCAGGACGGTACTCCGCGCCAGCCTGCGCATGGCGAGATACTCCGCAGGCTGCGTATGCCCGTGGACGTTGAACTGGTGAAGCACGCGACCAAGCGCCCGCGCCTCATCGAGCCGCAGAAGTTCGCCGAGCTGTTCCGGGCGTGGCGTCGTCACTGCAAGCTCAACCGCAGCCAAGCCGCCCATGCACTGCGCTCCGTTGCCGGGCTGAAGACGACCGCACGGACGATCTGGACGTGGGAGAAGCGCCCGCGCATTCCCGCAGCGACCTCTCGCCGTGCTGGAGACCATGCACGGCCCACTCGCGGTGAACCCGCCGAAGCCGAAGCCGGCGATCATGGAGCCGCGCCAGTTTGCCGCGCTCCTGCGCCGCTGGCGCAGAGGACACCGCCTCATCCAAGCGCAAGCGTGCGCCGCACTCAATCTGCCCGCCGACCAAGCGTTGATCAGCGACTACGAGCGCGGCAACGCCGTGCCGCAGCCGGCCCGCTCCACCACCACCGCCAAGAATCCGTCCATCCCCGTTCGCGCGCACCCTGCGCAAGTGGCGCACCTTCCGCCGCCTCACCCTCGCCCGTGCAGCAGCAAACCTCGGCTGCACGGTGCCGATGCTCTGCAAATACGAGCATGGCCGCAACGAGCCGCCCGTGCATCGTCGAGCCGCCATTCTCGCCATCATCGAGGACTAGCCCCCCTGACTGAACGCAAGCGCCCGCTGGCCGTGTGCCGGTGGGCGTTTCGCCGTCGGAATCGGAAGGCCATTCGTGAATCCGAGACCAGCGCCCATCCATCCACCCTTGGCGGGAAAATTGAAGGCTAAATCAGCCTGTTAAACGCCCAACTCAAGGCTTCCGAGACGGGCTCCAACCAGAACTTTCTAGGCTCAGTTTCCGTGGGCCTTTGGTGTACCAACCATTCGCTCAAAACCGATTTTTGCCCCGGTTGCGCGAGCCATGACCTCGCCTCCTTGCCCGATCCGTCCTTCCAGGATCACCTTTGCCAGCGGCTGGGCGATCAGCGCCTCGACCGCGCGCTCCATCGGACGCGCGCCAAACTCGGGGCTGTAGCCCTCGCGCAGCAGCAACGCATAGACCGACTCATCGACGGAGAGCTTGATTCCCTGCTCACCGAGACGCGCGTTCAGCCGGGCTACGAACTTCTCTGCAATCTCGCGGACGTTTTCCTTGCTGAGAGGGTTGAAGACCACCGTCCGTGAGATGCGGTTGAGCAATTCGGGGCGCAGGTGGCGTTTGATTGCATCGGCGATGCGCGCATGCAAAGCCTGCGCCGCGTCCTCGTCGGCGGGAGTGGCTCCGAAGCCCAGCTTTTTCCCCGCTGGCGTGGCGTTGCTGCCGAGGTTGCTCGTGAGAATGATGACGGTCTCCCGAAAGCTCGCCTTTCGTCCGCGTGAGTCGGTGAGCGTGCCCTCGTCGAAGACCTGGAGAAAGAGATCGAGGACGCGAGGATGCGCCTTCTCCACTTCGTCGAACAGAACGACGCTGTATGGCCTGGCGCGCACCGCATCGGTGAGTCTGCCGCCTTCATCGTGTCCGATGTAACCGGGCGGCGAGCCGATGAGCTTCGAGACGGAGTGCTCCTCCATGTATTCGCTCATGTCGAAGCGCAGCAGGCTCGACTCCGAGCCGAACAGGAATTCCGCGAGCGCCTTGGCCAGTTCCGTTTTGCCGGTGCCCGTCGGGCCGGCGAAAAGGAGCACCGCCACCGGCTTGCTCGGGTCTTTCATGCCGGAGCGCGCCACCCGGACGGCATCGGCCACCGCGCTGATCGCCTGCGATTGGCCTTTCACCCGCTCGTCCAGCGTCGCCTCGATGCGCAGCAGTCTCTCCCGCTCATTGCCGGCGAGCTGCGCGACGGGAAGCTTGCAGCGTTCAGCCACAGCCGCGGCGACGTCATCCCTGTCGATGGCCTTTCTCTTCGCACGGGGCTTTGCCGCCGATTTTGAAAACGAACGGAGCATCGCCATCGCGCACGCCTGATCCACGAGGTCGATGGCCTTGTCCGGCAACCGGAAGTCGTGGAGGTAGCGGATGGACAAATCCACGGCGGCCTCCAATGCGGCGGGCTCGATTTGAATGCCGTGGTGCTCCTCAAAGCGCGCCCGCAAGCCGCGCAGAATCTCCACCGCTTCGTCGCGCGTCGGTTCCTCGACCCACACCGCCTGGAAGCGCCGTTCCAGCGCCGGGTCGCGTTCGATGTCGCGCCGATACTCCGCCGTCGTGGTCGCCCCGATGAGCCTGATGCTGCCACGCGCCAGCGCGGGCTTGAGGATGTTCGCACCGTCCATCGACGAGCTTCCGCCAGCCCCGGCGCCGACGAGGGTGTGAATCTCGTCGATGAACAAGATCACCTCCGGCGCTGCCTCCGCCTCTTTCACGACTGCCTGCAACCTCTCCTCAAACTGGCCGCGATACTGCGCACCGGCGATGAGCGCGGACATGGAAATTTCCACGATCCTCGCATCGCGCAGAAAATCCGGGCATTCCCGCGATGCGATGCGCTGGGCCAGCCCCTCGACGATGCCCGTCTTGCCGACACCCGGTTCACCGACGAGGACGGGATTCGCCTTGCGCTTCTGCGAAAGAATTCGCGCCACGCGCAGGATCTCGTCCTTCCGTCCGATGACCGGCTCCAATTTGCCGCGCCTCGCGAGTTCGGTGATGTCCCTGCCAAAAAACGCGAGCGCCGACTTCTTTTGTTTCTTAGCCGGGGCAACACCCTTTTCCTCGTCACCAAGTTGAGGACTTGGTGACGCACTTGCGTGGGGCAATTCCATTGCGCGGTGTGCGGTGGTCGGGTTCACGCGCCGCCACCACCCGCGAAGCAGAGCTTCCCCAGTAACTGTCCGTTACGAAGCCCTCAGCTTCGTAACGAGAGCGAAAAATGAACGGCTGCCGCGCGAGAGGGCAGTTGTCGTGGAATGGAGGACGCTGATGCGTCCGACCCTTCACGCTCATGCTTCCTGATTACCGCTGCCCCCTTTCCGCATCTGCAAGGCTTTCAAAAGACAAGCTGCCCCCTCTTCGCTCCGCCCCAAGTGACTAAGGGCAATGCCCTTGTTGTTCCAAGCGCTGGCATCGCGAGGATTGAGCGAAATGGCCCGATCAAAGCAGGCGACGGCCTCTGAAGCGCGCTTCAAAGCTAATAACGCAGCACCCTTGTTGAGCCAGATCACCGGTTGGCGCGGGTTCATCGCCAGACCCTTCTCGTAACAGGCGATTGCCTCAGTGTGATTACCCTCCTTTTGATACTGGGAACCAAGTGTGAAAAACCGATCCGCTTCGGGTGCCAGAAACCTTCGGCACTGTTCGATCCCTGCGGCTGCGTTAATATCCCTAAGTTTCTCCGCTTCTTGGAAACACACGAGCGCCTCCTGAAACCTATCCGACGCTCCCAAAAGATCCGCTTTTACGAACCACGTTTTCACGTCTTTCGGGTCGATTTCCAGGACTTTGTTGTAGCAGAGCAGTGCTTTCTCATGCTTCCGCTGAACGCAGAACAGGTCTCCCAGTTGGCGCCATATCGGAGCGCTTCGACGATCAATCTCCAGTGCCTTCTCATAGCAGCCAACGGCCTCGTCCAGCTTGCCAAGCGCCTTCAGCGCGCTCCCTTTGGCATACCACGCGCTTATATCAACCGGGTTGACCGCCAAGACCTCGTTGTAGCTGGCAAGCGCATCTTCGAACTTGTTGAGGTCCATGAATACGTTGCCCATGCCGTTCCATGCATTCGTGTTACGCTGGTCTGTCGCCAACGCCTTCTTGTGGCATTGAATTGCCTGCTCGGGCTTACCAAGTGCTTTGAGCGCGAGACCCTTGTTGTTCCATGCGTTGGCGTCTTGGGGTGTAAGCGACAAAGTTTGTTCGAAACAAACGAGGGCCTCCGAGTTACGATTCAAAGCTCGCAGCGCAGCACCCTTATATGTCCAAGTGTCCGGATCATTCGCGTCCACGCTGAGTGCTGCTTCAAAGCAACGGATCGCCTCCCCAAACTTCCCTGCACGGTAAAAAGCACAGCCAGAGTTAAAAACGTCTTCGATACTTTTTTTCATATTCCGGAAGTTTTTAGCATTCTCCGGCACTGTTCAACGAATTTTTCAGCAGTCGGATCACCAAGCTTCTGCACTTGCTCAAAGCACCCCAGCGCATCTTGGGAACGTTTCAGATTGCCTGGCGCATTACCTTTGTTTCGCCAAATGGTCACATCCCGCGGGGTAATTTGTAGCGACCGGTCATAGCACTCGACCGCCTCGGCAAAGCGCCCGCTCTCGTTCACCGCGATAGCTTTCTTGATCCAGCTCTCGACAGTGATTGCTTGCCCGCTCTCCTTATTTCGGCGCTGCGCGCCGGAGCAAGTCCGCGAGGTGTTGTTTGGCGGCTGCGATCTCATCTGCATAAATTGGGCCTGCAACGTCAATGAACCGGTGGAGCGCGTTCACCGCTTCACTCAGTCGCCCTTCCATCTCGTCGGAGATTGCCTTTCCTAACAATGCCGCTGCGTCGTTCGGCTCAAAGGCGAGAACTCGTCTAAAGCAAACGAGCGCCTGCGAGTGATTGCCGGAAGAAGCGAGCGCACCACCCTTGCCGCCCCACGCGACGACGTTCGTCGCATCAATCGCCAACGCCTTGTCATAGCAAGCAAGGGCATCGGCGATGTTGCCGGTTGCGGCAAGCATCGCTCCTTTTCCGGCCCACGCGTCGGCGTGACGCGGATCGGCTTTCAGCGCCCGATCGCACGACGCAATTGCTTCACGGAGTCGCCCCAACGCAGCGAACGATGTCGCCTTCTTATTGTGCGCACCTGCGTTCGCGGAGTTGATCTCGATCACCCTGTCGAAGCACAATATCGCATCTTCGTGCCGACCGATGGCAGCCAGCAGAGTGCCCTTGTCGACCCAGGCCTCTTCAAAACGCAGATCGATCGCCAGCACCCGGTCTAAACACTCCAAAGCTTCCGCGCCTCTTCCGAGATTCCTCAGGGACTGGCCCTTGTTATAAAGCGAAGTTAGGTCTCTCGGGGCGAGCGCCAGCGCCCGGTCATAACAGGCAACTGCGTCGGCGTTCTCCCCCATCGCGGCAAGCACAGAACCCTTCTTTTGCCACGCTCCCGCGTCACGCTTATCGAGAGCTAACGCTTTGTCGTGGCACTGCAACGCATCCTCAAGCCGACCCAACCAGTGAAGCGCTCCGCCCTTGTTCTGCCAAGCCATCGCAAAGCGCGGGTCACTCGTAAGCGCCCGGTCGAAGCACTCAAGAGCCTCTTTTCTCCGACCTAGTGCGCTGAGCGCACACCCCTTGTTATTCCAGATTTTGGGAGACTGGGGTTCGATATCCAGAGCTGTATCGTAGCAGCAAATTGCTTCTTCGTGACGCCCCAGCGCTGCGAGTGATCCGCCTTTGTTGTTCCAGAACGCCGCCGTCTTCCCAGTGGACTGCGGCATCTCGAACTTCCGTCCTGTCTTCCGCTCAAATAGCGGCTCCAACGCAGCCCGCAGTTCCTGAAAAGTGCCGAATCGGTCGGACGGTGCAGGCTGGAGACAGCGTTCGATCACTCCACCCAGCGGACCATCCAATCGCGGAATGCCGCCAGACACCTGCTGTGCATAAACTGCGCGCATGTAACCGATCGTGTCGGCACCGCGTGGAACGCGAAATGGCGGAAATGGGCTCCCCGCAGCCATCTGCCAGAGCACGAGGCCGAAACTGTAAATGTCGCTTCGGACACTGGCACCCTCGGAACGGCACACCTCCGGTGCGATGTAACCCGGCGTGCCGCGTATCGCTTTGCCTTCGGCCTGTATGACGCTGAGTCCGAAGTCGCCGTCCTTGCCCGTCACCGATGAGTCCACCCGTCCAGCGAACCCTCGCAAAGCGGACTCGGTCGCGATGGCCAGTCCGAAGTCGCTGACCTTCAGAGTGCCATCCTGAGTGATCATGATGTTGGCGGGTTTGATGTCCCGGTGACATTCGACGCCATGCGCTCTCGCGTGCTCCATTCCGAGGCAGAACTGAATTCCCCACTTCAGCACTTGGCTCTCGTCCAGCGAACCATTTGCCAGAAAGTCGCCCAAGGTCGCGCGTCCCTTTGGATCGGCTTCCACGTAGTCCATGATGACGAGCAAGCGCCCAGACACCTGTTGGGCCGACCGCGCATCCATAACGAGCTTTCCGCTGGCCTCTGACGTTGCGATACGACCGTGGCGGATCTCTTCGACCCAAATTGCCGGCAGAATGAACGGGTGCCGTTCCAGATTTACCCAGACGAGCGATTCCTTTTTGAATGCCTCAAGGGCTGCGGGATTAGCCGTCAACTCGTCCTTGAATGTTTTCAGTGCGAACGCTTCGCCAGTCTCCCGAAGACGGACGAGGTAAACGATGCCGCATCCGCCCTTACCCAGCACTCGGCGAACCTCATACTTTCCGGCGATCACGTCGCCGCTCGTGTAAGGATCAACTGCTGGTTCTTGGGATGGATTCGAAGCCGGAGCTTGGGCGTGCCTCTTGGGTGTTTCCGGCGGTAGTTTTCTGCCGAAGAGATTCTCGAAAAAGCTTTTCATAGGTTCGTCACGTCCGGTGTTCGTTTTGCTCAACGGGAAGGTGCTTTAGGCTCTTTTACGAGGGCCTGCCAGATTGCGCGATTCTCGCTCACATCGGCCTGGTTCGAAAGCTGAGGGTAAAAGTCTATCAACGACTCGACTGCCACCGCGCAGGAGAAGATTGCTGCCCTGACGGCTTTAATCGGTGGGCCGGGGGTAGTCATCGTTTGCTTAAATGCCAGCCAATCGGCGTGAACGTGAAAGCTCAAAATGAAGTAATAGTTGCGGTAGGCAGCGGTCGAATCACATTTGGCCCGCTTTGCGATTTGAAGAAAATCCAGTTTTTCGTTCTGATTGTGGGTAGAGCCATCGCGGACGCCTTGCAGGAGGTCGCGGAGGGTTTGTTTTTCTTTCGTAAGATCGGTGCCGAGTTCCTTTGCCGCCTGTTCCAAACGACGAAGGTTTTGCCGTAGATCGTAATCGATTTTCTCCCGCATAATGTTGTGGTTGGTAATTCCCGCAGAAAGGATCAGTGCGCTCTCCATCATCGTGCGGGCTACCAGAATTGGACCACTGAACGATTCCGCTTTGATGAGTATTTGAAAATCGGCACCCAGCATCGCCACATTGTTGGAGTGATTCCACATGAAAGCCGCTTCTAGCGGAACAGCCGAGCCGGGTTCCGCCTTCGGCTGAATTAGAGCAGAAACCTTAAAAAGATGCTCAAGAGCCCGTGCGAAAAGTGCTAGATCATTCATGATAAGAACAAACAAAGTCTCCAGGTGGAACCTCTGTCACTTCATCCTTCATAATTCATCTTTCATCCTTCCCATCGCTCGGTTCAGCCCGCCTTCGTAGAGTCTGCGTGATCGAATCCAGTCCGCCAGACTGCCGCCATCGACAAACTCGGTGAAGATGCGCGGGATGCCGCCCAAGCGGCGG
>JAYWEB010000282.1:0-9498 GCA_043779575.1 Chthoniobacter sp.
CAGGGGTCGGCGCGCACGCGCTCGTCGCCCGCGAGTTCATTCACCTCGACGACGAGCGGGATGCCGCGGCGCTGCGCGAGAAAGGCGGTGGCGCAAAGAAAGAAGGCGTGGCGCTCGTAGATGAGCGCGCAGTTTTCACGCGTGAGCGCGGCGCTGTTCCGAAAATACGAAACGACGTTGTAGGCGATCTCGAGCAGCTCGAAAATCAGCGCGGGCGCATGCGCGGCGAGGCGCGCGAGGAGGCCGCGGCGTTTCTTTTCGGCGAAAGGATTCGTGCCCGCGGTGGTGCGCGGATCGACGCCGGTGGGGCTGGAGAAAATGACGCGGTGGCCGAGCCGCTCGAAGGCGGTGGCGATGCCCGCGATGTGGATCCCTTCCGCGCCGGTGCCCTGGGTGCGGAAGTGGTAGAGGATGTTCATGCCCCCGCGGCGGCCGAGAGCAGGGCGTGATATTCCGCCGCGGCCTTTTCCCACGTGAACTGCGCGCCGTGCTCCGCGATGGGCGCGGAGGGCGGCGGGTCGCGCAGCACGGCGCGGAGCGCGGCGGCGACCGGCGCGAGGCGCGGCTCCACGAGACGCCCGCACGTTTCCCCCGGATGCACCTCCGGGATGCCGCCGACGCGGCTGGCGACGACGGGCAGGCCGCACGCGAAGGCTTCGAGGATGACGTTGGGCACGCCTTCATTGACGCTCGGCAGGCAGAGCACATCGGCGGCCTGCATGTAGAGCGCGATCTCGGCGGCGGTCTTGCGTCCGGCGAGGACGACATTGGCGGCAAAGTGGAGCTGATCGCCGAGCGCGCGGGCGCTGCCGACGAGCGGGCCGTCGCCGATCATGATGAGTTTGGTGTGGGAGAGCGTGTTGTCGTCGCAGACCTGCGAGTGGGCCTCGATGACGAGGAGCGGATTTTTGATCGGATAGAAATTACCGACGAAAAGGATGATCTGTTTGTCGGCCTGCAAGCCGAGCGCCTGGCGGGCGGCGGCGCGTTCGGCGGGGCGAAAGATGGAGCGATCGACGCCGTTGTAGATGGCGTGCAGGCGGTCGCCGTCGATGCCCGCTGCGCCGAGCAGGCGCGCGAGTTCGGCGCTGCGGGTGATGACGGCGGACGCGGAGGGCAGGGCTTGCGTGATGATTTTTCGCCGGACCGGATGCTGTAGATACTGATGCACGTCGGAGCCCTGCGCGATGGAGACGAAGTGGAAGCCGAGTTCCAGCGCGAGCTGCGCCACGGCGCACGAATCGGGATAGATCCACGAGCTGAGCACGGCGTCGAATGGGAAGCGCTCGTGCAGTTTCCGCAAGGGCTCGCGCAGCGCGCGGGCCATGAGCCGGTGGTTCCAGCGGCTGCCGATTTTCGGCAGGTAGGGCACGGCGAGAAACTGCGGCTGAAAGCGGCTGTCCTCCTTGCGCGCGGTCCAGGCGCCGGAGCCGAAGGGCAGCGTGGGCCGGAGCGCCAGCACGCGGATTTCCCACTGCGCGGCGAGGTGGTGGAGCACCGTCGCGTTGTCGAGGCCGCGGTAGGGTTCGCGGGTGTCGGGGAAAAGATTGGAAATGAAAAGCAGCCGCATCACGCCGAGTCTGCCGCGCCGTTTTTCCGATAGCAATGATCGCGGAAAATTCCCGGCTCGCCGGAGTGCCCGTCCTCGGCGGCGTGGAGGATGTTCACCATTTCGCGCGCGGTCACGTAGTGCAAGCGGAGGCTCGGATCGGCGGCGGCGATTTCCCCGAGGGCGCGGTGAAAAGCGCGCATCGGCTCACCGAGGAGCATGCGCGTGTTCGCGGGAACTGCGCCGTGGGTGTGGAGTTTCACGAAGAGCCAGTTCGGGCGGCCGACCACCGAGATGCGGCAGTCGAGCCAGAGCTGCAGGCGCTCGGGCGTCGGCGGGTTGGCGGCGGTGAGGTCGCTGTTTTCGATGCGCGGGAGCAGGCCGAATTTGCGCCGCTGCCAGTTCAGCCCGAGCGGGCCCTGCACCAGGAGGAGTTCGTCCTCCTGCGCGGGCTGGAAATCGCGCCCCGCGGCGACGCGGCGGCCGTGGTCGTGCGACTTCGGCGCATCCGTCCCGCGCGCGTAGTAGAGCGAATTGATGATCCGGGTTTGCGTGCGATGCGGCGCAGAGGGCAGCGTGAAATCCGCGTAGCAGCCCGTCTCGCGGAGGACGCGCAGTTCATTGCGCACCCCGCAGTGCCGGCCCTCGGGATGCGAGTGGTCGAGCGCCCAATTGCCATGCACGAAACCGTAGCGCAACGCGCCGCTTTTATCCCGCGAGAGCTGCCCGTGCCCCGCGAGCCGCTCCACGCCTTCGGCCAGCGTGCGGCGGAGATTTTCCGCCGTGTCGCCGTGGTGGTGGAGATGCACCTCCGTCTCACTGCCCGTGGCGCGGCACAATTCCGCGAGCGCGCCCACCACGTCGGCGTCGTACTGCTCGATCGGGTAAAAAAAAGTGTGCTTGGGTGGCTGGCCGTCCCCGTCCCGAAACTCGCTCGCGAGCTGCCCGAATTCCCGCCGCCAAGTCGCCACCCGCGCCAACGCCTCACTTTTCTCCGCGTCGTGAAACGGCTCGAAGTGATCGCACACCGCGATCATCACATGGCGCACCCCGAGGATGTGTTCGTGGAGATGATGGCGCCGCCACCACGCGGGCAGCCAGATGTCGAGGGCTTTGAGCATTTCGGGGAATTCGAGGGCGCGCAAAATGGCAAAACGCGCCCCTGCAAGCAATCGCATATGGCACATCGGCTCAAATTCAGGCATGACCCACTACCTGTATATTTTATATTACATATATCATAAATCCCCTTCTGGCAATTACTTGCAAGACGAACACCCAAACAATTCCGTCATTGTTTCCTCTGTGATTAGCACTAATCGCGGGAAGCGCAAGGGGCATTTCTGGCTGTAATGTTGACCCGATGGCACGGCCTCTGCTTTCAGAGGGTAAAACGGGGCAGGGGAGTTGTGTCTTTTTGTGGCACGATTCTTGCTGTGGAAAAGCGAGGCGGAGAATCTCCGCCGCCGTGTGTTCGTGAGTCGAATACCAGTTGTCCGGGTTACTCACAATCGCGCTAGCTCTGGCCCCCGCAGACCTTCCGCGGCCAGCGCGGGAGCTGCCCTTCGGGCTCCCGCTGGCGCTAGCGTTCGGCTCCGCTTCGCTCCGCCCGATTGTGAATAACCCTAGCGCGATCATGGGCGGGAAAAATGCCGCGTGCGTCCGCATAGTAACACTGGATTTCACGGACGCACGCGGGGGTTGCCTCGCGTAGAGGCTGGCGCACCAGGACGCCGAGAATGGGCCTTTCTGTGCGATTGCGAGTCGTTCCGGCAACTCGCACAGAGGAGCTTTTCGCCTGAGAAATCCACGTTGCGAGACCAGCATTTGCAGGCGAAACATTGCAGAATGGGAGTGTTGTTCATAAGTGGCTGATTGACGGGCTTTTGCCGCCCGTCATTGTTTGTAAATAGATCAAGTGAAGTCAGGCAGCCCGCGCTACGCGCGGGCCGCCCGACACAAGTTGACGGTGATCGAGGGACGACAGATCGACGATGAAAGGGGTTGTGGGGCAGTCCCGGCGGCGATGCTTTTCCAGTTGCTCACAGACCATCCAACGGAGGAAAACGGACGGGCTGGCATGCGGTGCAAGACGCTTGCGGAGAGCATTAAAACCCTCTTTTTCACGCTTCGTAAGTTGCGTGTGGAGACCATGTTCCGACTTCTCCAAAAAGGGGTTGGGCTTAGGGCCGCGTTTCAATCCCTCTGGCGGAGGAGGAGGAGGGTCTTGAGGGTTTGCCAGTGCCTTGCGTTGCTGGCTGGCTTGGCGCTTGCGGATTCGTGCAAGTGCCTTGCATTGAGCATCTATCGCGCGGGCCTCTGCTTGCTGTTCAGGCGTGCCGCGACCTTCCCGCATGTAGGCGGTGTCGAGTCTGTATTTGATGTCTCGGCTTCTCACGGGTAGGGCGATTCTAGCTTTCGCGGAATTGCCCTCTACCTATACTTTTATATGCTTTTGTATGGGTAGTATGCCTTTGTGCATCATTGTGTCACAACTCTCTTTGACGTGTGGCACGATTCTTGCTACAGGCGCTCGGGAGGGCTGATTTCGTTCGGAATGTCATGTCAACATTACAAATTAGCCCTTGGGGAGTTCATGGGATTTTATATGACATATATTGTATAGTGTTACGATAGGAGTTCGCGGATATCCTCTATCCCGAGTCCCTCCATCGCAGGATCATCGTCAGACGGGCTCGTGAGCGTGGCCTCGATTAGGGCGCGCTTCCGTGATTGGAGTGCTAGGATTTTCTCTTCGACCGTGCCTCGGGCGATTAGTTTGTAGGAGTTGACGACCTTCTTTTGCCCAAAGCGGTGCGCTCGATCCGTGGCCTGGTCCTCAACGGCCGGATTCCACCAAGGATCAAAATGAATGACCGTATCGGCCTGGGTTAGATTTAGTCCGGTTCCGCCAGCCTTCAGGCTGATTAGAAAGACGGGAAACTGCCCAGATTCAAAAAGATCGACCTCTTTTGCGCGGTCTTTCGTCTGTCCATCCAGGTAGCGATGTGAAATCTGGAGCGAATCGAGGGCGGTGCGCAGAATTCGCAGCATTGAAGTAAATTGGCTGAAGACAAGCACCCGATGGCCGCCATCAACGGCCTCGTTGAGCAGTTCTTGCAAGAGGATGAGTTTTCCTGACGTGTCTGTTGCGTCATCAGTGGCGGGCAGGTTTAGCAACCGGGCGTCACAGCATGCCTGGCGCAGGCGCAGCAGCGCCGTCAGCATCAACATTCGAACCTTGCCTTGATGTTCGGTAGCGGCCCATTCCGCAGACTGGCGTTGAGTGGCTTCGAGAAGCTGATTGTAGGCTGCTCGTTGGTGTTTAGTAAGCTCACAATAAGCGACATGCTCTATTTTATTTGGAAGCTCTGTAATAACATCCCGCTTCAGCCGACGAAGAATGCACGGCTTCAATCTCTTGATCAGCCGCCGATGCTCGGGGCCACTGGGCGCGCTGGAGATCGGTTGCTGGAAACGCTCGCGAAAGTCCACCCGCGAGCCGAGATGGCCGGGCATGAGGAAGTTCATCAGCGACCAAATGTCGGAAAGCGAATTTTCGATGGGGGTACCTGTGAGAGCGAGGCGTCGCTGCCCTTTTAGTGAAAGGGCCGACTGGGCGTTTTGGCTGTCCGGGTTTTTGATGTGTTGAGCCTCGTCGAGAATGACGGCCGCGAAATCGATGCGCTGGTAGTGCTCAATATCGCGGCGGAGCAATGCGTAGCTGGTGATAATCAGGTCGGCTTTCTGGAGTGGTTCTCCAAACAGGGCGCTGCGCTCGGCACCCTGGATGGCCAAAGTGCGGCGTTGCGGGGTGAAATGGGCCGCTTCGCGCTGCCAGTTAAAAACCAGCGAGGACGGGCAGACGACGATGGTTTTGCCGGACAAGCCGGCGGCAAAGGCCAGGGTTTGCACCGTTTTTCCTAAACCCATTTCATCCGCAAGAAGTCCGTTCAAACCTTTTGAAGCAAGATTGTTAAGCCAAGATACGCCTTCCACTTGATATGGGCGCAGGATGTCTTTCAACGCACCGAGTTCTGGATTGTCCCAGAGCCGTCCGGGGTCAGGTGGCGCGACCCATTTTGACCACACAGGGTCGCTGTTTACCTGCCCGCCCTGCTCGTTCGCCACGCCATCCAAATACTCCGCATGACACCGGGCGATGCGGTAGAGCCCCGGTTGCTGTTGCTGTGGATTGCAGTCGTTCAGAACCTCCTGAAACTCGTTGAGCATGCCGGGATCAAAGACCGCAATCTTGCGATTCTTGAGTCTCGTCGCGTTTTGCCCCGACTGGAGGAGTCGCTGGATATCGGCGGCGGAAAAGCGGTCGCCACCCGGGGTGGCGAGTTCGTATTTGAGGTCGAACCAGTTTTCTCCCGCTGTCCTGATCTCGAGGCGCGGCTGAATGCGCTCGATGTCGCGGGTCACATGGGCAAAGCGGCTGCCAATGGTCACATCCCACTCCTTTTCCAAGCGCGGCAGGTCGCGGGCGAAGAACGCGAGGATCTTCGGCTCGCCTTGCAAGACGAGCTGGCCGGTGTGGTCGGGGCCGGTGAAATGGGCCGCCAGCAGACGTTCGATCGCCCGCCGCTCAGCGGGTTGGTCGCGGGGCGTGGAGCTGCGCGCGGGTGCGGCCTCGACGGTGAACCGCCGCTCGCCGTAGATCGCATCCAGCCGGGCCGTGAGATGATTGAGCGAGCCTTCGAGGGCGAGCGCAAAGCGGCCGGGAGCAGCTCCCGCCGGGCTGGCCAGCGAAGCGTGCGCCGCCGGTTGCGCAGGCTCGAGTGGATGAAAGCCATCTTCGTGCAGCAGCCATGCGCCGGACCCACCGGCGAGGAGGATTGCGTCGGGCGGCAGGTCGGGCGATGGGCGAAACGGCTTGGCGTGAATCGTCGCGGGATTCTTCCGCGCAAACGTCACGCGCGGATGACCGGCCAGCGCCGGGAGCAAATCTAGAAAGGCCGTCCGGTCCAGCGTGACGATGCCCGGCAGCCCGCCGTCCGCCAGCCCGCGGACCTTTTCCAGCGCAGCCTGATCCGTGGGCGAAACGCGATACGTTTTCGCCGGATCGAGCGCGGAGAGCAGCACCCGCCGCGTCCCCAGCGCGGCTTCCAGGCCGAGGGTGATCGCGTTGCGTTCCCAGGCCGCCGCAAAATTCGGCGGCAGCACGATGTGCAACTCCAGCGGCGTGCCGTCGTCAGGCGCGAAACGCGCGCCCACCACCGGCACCGGGATTTTCACGATTGCGGCCGGCACCGCTGCCGCGTGCGGTTTCAGCCACTCCAGCCCGATGGCCAGCGCGTGGGCGCAGATCACCCCATCCCGCCGCGACGCCCGGCAAACGCACAGATTTTCGACGTGCGATGGCGATGTGATCCGCAAGCCCGACCGCAACTCCCCCTCCCCCTCGCGCACCCGGCCTTCGAGCAGCGGCGGCTCGTAGCTCGCCGCCAAAACGCGCCCCGCAGCGTGCAGGCTCCGGGCGTCGCGCAGCGCCTGCCAGCCGCCGCACTCGCTCAGAAATCTTTCGGTAATGGGAATCATGGCGTCGGAGAAAATGTCCGACCACGGATGCCATGTTTCCCCAGTTTGCGTGAGCAGTTTCCGCAGGAAAATGCGTCCCCGGCCCGTTTTGCGCTCATTCCTTCCTCGTCAACGGGCGCACCCCCGCTACATTCCGCGCCCCAATGAAAATCATCGCGGTCGCCAACCAAAAAGGCGGCGTGGGTAAGACCACGACCTCGGTCAATCTCGCCGCCTGCCTCGCGGCCCGCGGCGCGCGCATCCTGCTCATCGACCTCGATCCCCAGGCAAACGCCACCAGCGGCCTCGGCTTCCCGCCGATCGAGGGCCAGTCCATTTACGGCCCCATCATTGGCCAGGGCACGATCGCGGAAAAAGTCATCCCCACACGCTGGCCGCACCTCTGGCTCATTCCCGGCGAGATCGAGCTCGCCGGTGCGGAAATCGAAGTCGCCCGCGCCGACGACCACCTCACCCGGCTTCGCTCCGCCCTCCAGCCCCTCCGCGACGACGCCCCGTTCGATTTCATCCTCCTCGACTGCCCGCCCTCGCTCGGCATCCTGATGACCAACGCCCTCGCCGCCGCCGACGAGCTGCTCATCCCGTTGCAGTGCGAATATTTCGCCCTCGAAGGCCTCAGCAAAATCTCCCAAGTCGTCCAGCAGATCCGCGACTGCGGCGCGAACCCCGGCCTCACCATCGGCGGCGTCCTGATGACCATGTTCATGCGCAACAACCTCGCCGCCCAGGTCATCGCCGAGGTCCAGTCCCACTTCGGCGAAGTCATCTTCAAGACCGTCGTCCCGCGCAGCGTCCGCCTCGCCGAAGCCCCCAGCCACGGCCAGCCCATTCTCGAATACGAGCCCACCGGCCTCGGCACCGCCGCCTACAAAGCTCTCGCGTCCGAGTTTCTCGAGCGCCACCCCGTCGCGGGCGTGGTCTGAGGCCGGGCGAAAAAAACGCCTCCTCCGCCAGCAGGGTCCGCTTTCTCCAGCGCGCCTCGCGCCCTCGCTGCCGCGTGGCTTGCACTTCCGCTTCCGCCCGCCTATTTCCCTCCGCTCCCAAATGACCACCGATCCTCCCGCCGCCTCCCCTGCCCCGTCCGATTTCATCCGCGACATCGTGGCCGCCGATCTCGCCAGCGGCGCATGCCAGCGCGTGGCCACACGTTTTCCACCCGAGCCCAATGGCTACCTGCACATCGGCCACGCCAAAAGCATCTGCCTGAACTTCGGCATCGCGAAGGAGTTTGGCGGCACCTGCAATCTCCGCATGGACGACACCAATCCCGCGAAGGAGGACGTGGAATACGTGGACTCGATCATCGCCGACGTGCGCTGGCTCATCGCCGGCTGGGCGGATGACGTGCTGCGTTTCAAAGCGGACGACGCGCCGTTTTATGCGTCGGATTATTTCGGCCAAATCTACGCCTACGCGCTCACCCTCATCCACGCGGGCAAGGCCTACGTGTGCGACCTCACCGCCGAGCAGACCGACGAATACCGCGGCGCACCCGACCGGCCCGGCCGGCCCAGCCCGTTCCGCGACCGCAGCGTGGAGGAAAATCTCCGCCTGCTCCACGAAATGCGCGCCGGCGCTTTCCCCGACGGTGCGCGCACGCTCCGCGCGAAGATCGACCCGCATCATCCCAACGTCTGGCTGCGCGACCCCGTGCTCTACCGCATCCGCCACACCGCGCATCATCACACCGGCGACGCGTGGTGCATCTATCCGATGTATGACTTCGCGCACTGCCTCTCGGACAGCATCGAAGGCATCACGCACTCCATCTGCACGCTGGAATTTGAGGTCCACCGTCCGCTCTACAATTGGCTGCTCGAAAGCCTGTCCGCGCCGACGCCGCGGCCGCATCAGCACGAGTTCGCGCGCCTTGCGCTCACCTCCACGCTGATGAGCAAACGCAAGCTCATGCAGCTCGTGAATGAAGGCGTGGTCAGTGGCTGGGATGACCCGCGCATGCCCACGATCTCGGGCTTGCGGCGGCGCGGCGTCACGGCGGCAGCGCTGCGGGCGTTTGCCATCGCCGTCGGCGTGACGAAATACCACGGCCTCACCGAAGTCGGCGTCCTCGAGCACGCGATCCGCGAAGACCTGAACACGCGCGCCCAGCGGCGGCTCGGCGTGCTGCGTCCGTTGAAAGTGGTCATCACCAATTTACCCGACGGTCACACCGAAACCGTGTCCGCCGCCAACCATCCGCTCGACCCCGCGCTCGGCACGCGCGAGGTGCCCTTCTCCCGCGAGATTTACATCGAGCAGGACGACTTCGCCGAAGTCCCGCCGCCGAAATTTTTCCGCCTCAAGCCCGGCGGCGAGGTGCGGCTGAAATACGCCTGCATCATCAAGTGCGAGGAGGTGGTGAAAAACGCCGACGGCTCCATCGCCGAGCTGCGCTGCACCGCCGA
>JAYWEB010000283.1:0-3835 GCA_043779575.1 Chthoniobacter sp.
TCAAAGGGTTTGTCGATGAGGACTTCGTATTCCTTGTCGATCTTGTAGCGCGGGTGGGTCAGGGCGAGGGAAAGGTCGCCGTCATTGGTGACGATGAGCAGGCCCTCGCTGTCCATGTCGAGCCGCCCCACGTGGTGGACGCGCGGCCAGCCGGCGGGCAGCAGTTCGAAGATGGTGCGGCGCTGACATTCGTCGTCGGCGGTGCAGACGTAGCCGCGCGGTTTGGCGAGGACGGCGGTGAGCGCCTGCTGCTGGCGGACGATGCGGGCACCGACTTTCACGGTGTCCTCGGGGCCGACTTTGGTGGCGAGGTCGGTGACGAGGTGGCCATTGATGCGGACCTGTCCGGCGGTGATGAGTTCCTCCACGCCGCGGCGGGAGCCGAGGCCGGCGGAGGCGAGAAAACGATTGAGGCGCATGGTGTGGAAAAATTTCGGGAGCGGACAATGGCGCTGGTTGGCAAAATCCGAAGCTCGAAATCTGATTTTCGCAAGAATCTTCAGGACGGGGAAAAGGGGAACGGGATTGCTGGACGTTTCCCATGGTTTCAAGCGGGCCATGGGAAAGAGATTTTTCTGACCGTGCGATGCTCCGGCGTTGCCAATCTCCCTCCGCCACATCACTAGTGCCGATGTGCCCGGTCGCGCGATTACCCGATTTTTTTCGCGACCAAAGAAGCAACCAACCAACAGCAGAAAGAAACCAATATGGGATTACTCGACACCATCCTCGGCGCAGTTGCCGGCAAAGCAGCAACTCCCGGCAGCGCGGATCCGCTCGGTGGCGCGCTCAATGCGCTCCTGACTCAAAACGGCGGCCTGCAAGGGCTGATGGGAAAATTTTCCCAGGGCGGACTCGGCGACGTGTTTTCGTCGTGGGTCGGCGTGGGCGAAAACAAGGCGGTTTCGCCCGACCAGATTCACAGCGTTCTCGGGGCCGATCAGGTGCAGGCGCTGGCGTCCAAGCTCGGGGTGGACCCGGCGCAGGCGTCCGGTTTTCTCGCCGAGTACCTGCCGAAGATCGTGGATAAACTCACGCCCGCCGGTCAGGTGGCTCCGGGCGCCGATCACTCGCAGGGGCTCGCCGCGCTTTTGCCGGCGCTGCTTGCGAGCTTCGGCGGCGGTGGGCGGCAGGGCTGATCCCGCGGGCAAGGGAGAGTCGCTGGACTCCTTGTCGAAACACGGGCGGCTGTGCGAGTTTCCGCGCCCGCCCTCGCATGTCCGCCACGTCCTTTTACAAACGCTCGAACTTCGTCACGCACCTGCCGGTGGACTGCCTCTACAGCCCGTCGCACTTCTGGCTGCGCGAAATCGAGCCTGGGCGCTGGCGCGTCGGCTTCACGAAATTTGCCACGCGCATGCTCGGCGAGATCGTCGAGGTGCAATGGGAAAAGGCGGACGCCGCGCCGGTGGCCAGTGGCGAGATCATCGGCTCGATCGAGGGCTTCAAGGCGATCAGCGACATCTACTGCGTGGCCGCTGGCCGCTTCGCCGGCGGTAATGCCGCGCTGCGCGACGACATCGAACTCGTCAGCCGCGAGCCTTACGCCGCCGGCTGGCTTTACTGCGTGGAGGGAAAGCCCGATGGGAAGTGCGTCGCCCTCGACGCCTACCGCGCGCTCCTCGACACGACCATCGACCGCATCCTCGAAAAACAAGCTCACGAAGAATGAAATCCGAAATCCGAAATCCGAAATCCGAAACGGTTCGAGCCCGCTACCTCATGCTGGGCGGCTTCCTTGGTGCAGGAAAGACGACCGCCGTCGCCGCGCTCGCACAACATCTCACGGCCAAAGGTCTGCGCGTCGGGCTCATCACCAATGACCAGGGCAGCGAACTCGTGGATACCGCGATGCTCCGCGCGCGCGGCTTCGCGACCGAGGAAATCCCCGGCGGCTGTTTCTGCTGCCGCTTCAATTCGCTCGTCGAGGCCGCGCGCTGTCTCGATGCCGCGACCAAGCCGGACGTCTTCATCGCCGAGCCGGTCGGGAGCTGCACCGATCTCGTCGCCACGGTCACGTATCCGCTGCGCCGCATCTACGGCGCGCAGTTCGTCATCGCCCCGCTGAGCGTGCTCGTCGATCCCGTCCGCGCCGAGCGGGTGCTCGGTCTCGCGGAGGGCAAAAATTTTTCCGACAAAGTGCTCTACATCTACCGCAAGCAGCTTGAGGAGGCGGACATCATCGTCGTCACGAAAAGCGAGCTGCTGCCCGCCGAGCGGCTCCAGTCCTTGCGCGCGCGGCTGGCCGCGGAATTTCCCCACGCCGAAATCCTCGACGTTTCCGCCCGCGAAAACCGTGGCCTCGCCGGATGGTTTGCCCGGCTCGAAAGCGGCGAGCAATGCCAGCGCGCCACGATGGAAGTGGACTACGCACTTTACGCCGCAGGCGAGGCGCTCCTCGGCTGGCTCAACGCCACCGTGCAGCTCGCCAGCGCCGCCGGCTTTGACTCCGAAGCCGTGCTCACGCAGCTCGCGCGCGACATCCAGCGCCGCCTCGCCGGGAGCGAGATCGCGCATTTGAAAATGACTCTCAGCCCCGACGGCGGCCTCGGCGACATCGCCGCCATCCATCTCGTCCGCAGCGATTTCGTCCCCGAGCTTTCGCTCCGACTCGAAGCGCCCGTCCCCGCCGGCCAGCTCATCATCAACTGCCGCGCCGAAGCCGATCCCGACTTGATCCGCGCCGCCGTGACCGGCGCCGTCGCCGGCCTCCCCGCCGCCTTCCCCGGCCTCACCGCGCAGCTCGACCACCTCGAATCCTTTCGCCCCAGCAAACCCCAGCCCACGCAACGCGACGCGGCGCTGGCGGGTTAGAAACTTTGCCGAAAGAAGGCTCCGTTCCGACTCTTCCTCTTCCTCTTAATCTTCCTCCAACGCCGAGGAGGAAGATTAAGATTAAGATTAAGAGGAAGAGGAAGAGTCCGAAACCATGTTTGGCGATCGCTCTAGTCTTCGCGCACCGCGCCGCTTTCCAGCGCGAGCAGGAAGCGCTTCCGCTCCAGCCCGCCGCCGTAGCCGGTCAGCGTGCCATCCGCGCCGATTACGCGATGGCACGGCACAATGATCGAGAGCGGATTCCGTCCATTCGCGAGGCCCACGGCGCGGACGGCGCGCGGCTGGCCGATGCGGCGCGCGAGTTCGCCGTAGCTGATGGTCGCGCCATACGGAATCGCCCGCAGCGCCTGCCAGACGCGCTGTTGGAAAGGCGTGCCCGCGGGCTCCAGCGCCGATGTAAATTCGCGGCGCTCGCCGGCGAAGTATGCCTCCAGTTCGCACCGCGCCGTCCGGAGCAGTGCGGCATCGCGCACGGCATCCCGCGGACGCGCCGGCTGGTGGCGATGCTCCTCCATGAAAACACCCGTGAGCGCGGCATCCGTGCCGCGCAGTTGGATCGTGCCGATGGGCGTGGAAAATTCCGTGAAATAGAGCGTCGTCGTGAGGGTGGGGTGAGCTTCGGAAAACATGGCGCTGGGATACGCAGGGCTACGTCTTCCCCGCCGCCGGCACCACCACCACGGGGCACTTCGCGCCCTTTAAGACCCCCTGCGTGATGCTCCCCACGAGCAGTTCATACAGCGCGCCGTGGCCGTGCGAGCCCATGACGATCAGCGCTGCGCTGCGGTCCGCCGCCTGATCGAGAATCTTTTCCACGATCGGTCCCTGCACGTGCATCGCCGTGGCCTTGATTCCGTTCGCCTCCACGGTCGCTTTCAAGTCATCGAGCCGCGTGTGCTCCGCGCGGTAATCCTGCGCCACCGCCACGCGCACCGTCTGCGGCCCCGGCTCGAAGCCGACGAAATCCGGCTCGGGCTCGGCCACCTTCAAAATGACGAGA
>JAYWEB010000284.1:0-3830 GCA_043779575.1 Chthoniobacter sp.
GCGAGATTTCCAAGGTGTTTTCCTGCGCCGTGGCGGTGCGGATTTTCATCAGGTTTTCCGGTTCGTCGTGGTCGCGCTGCTCGTAGCGGGCGTCGAAAAGGTGCAGCAGGATCTGCTTCTTTTCCCGGTCCGTCTCCAGCTTCCCGCGGCTCGCGAAAACGACCTTCACCGGCAGGAAATCGTCGTCCATTTCATAGACGAGCAGATTGGAAAGTTCCGCGCCCTCATTGCGCTCCACGTAGATTTTTTTGCCGGGAAAAGCCTCGATCACCTTGTCGCTGCCAAACATCGCCAGCG
The DNA here is from genome assembly GCA_043779575.1 of Chthoniobacter sp. Lineage (GTDB taxonomy): Bacteria > Verrucomicrobiota > Verrucomicrobiia > Chthoniobacterales > Chthoniobacteraceae > Chthoniobacter. The sequence goes on from JAYWEB010000284.1 coordinate 298, forward strand.
GGTTGCTCGTGGCCATGGTGTAGAGCGCCTCCTTCATTTTCGCCTGCGCCCGCGGCGCCACGTCCACATTGATCCACAGGCAGACGCCCACGCTCAGCACGGCCAACCCCAGCACCGGGAGCGTGACCCGCGGGATGCTCACGCCGGTGGCCCGCAGCGCGATGAGTTCGTTCTCCGCCGACATTTTTCCAAAGACGAGCAGCACCGCCGTGAGGAAGCCCCACGGGATCGTGAAGGTCAGCGAGAAGGGCAGGATGTAAGCGAGAAACGTGAGGATCTGGTCGGCGGGCGTGTCGCTTTTCACCAGCAATTCGAGCAGTTGCTTGAAGATGTTTCCGAGCACCAGCACCACGCTCAGCACCGCGACGGCGATCGTGGATGTGAGCAAAACCTGCCAGCCAACGTAGCGGTCGATGAGTTTCAAAAGCGCGCGATCTTTCGCGGCGCATCCGGCGAACGCAAGCAGTTTGACGCGCGTCTCCGGGGCCGGCTCGGCAGGCCGCTATTCCGTGCCAAAGTAGCGGTCGCCAGCGTCGCCGAGGCCGGGGACGATGTAGGCGCGGGCGTCGAGTTCGGGGTCGATGGCGGCAGTGAAAATATGGACGTCGGGGTGGGCGGCGCGGAGTTGGGCGAGGCCGGGGGGGCAGCTCACGATGCAGACGAACCGCACGGCTTTGGCGCCCGCCGCTTTCAACTGCGCGACGGCGCCGGTGGCGCTCCAGCCGGTGGCGAGCATGGGATCGACGAGGATGACGTCGGCCTCGGCGAGGTGCGCGGGGGCTTTGAAATAGTAGCTCTCGGGGCGGTGCGTCTGTTCGTTCCGAAACATGCCGATGTGGGCGACGCTGACGTGCGGCAGCAGCCGCAGCATGCCGTCCACGAGGCCGAGGCCGGCGCGGAGGATGGGGGCGACGATGACGGGGCGGGCGAGGGCGCGCCCCTCGAACGGCGCGAGCGGGGTGCGGATGGCCGCGGGGCGGGTGGCGAGGTCGCGCGTGGCCTCAAAGACGATGAGGGTGGCGAGTTCGTTGAGCCGCGCGCGGAAGTCGCGCGAGCCGGTGGTTTCGTCGCGGAGTTGCGTGAGCTTTACCTGGACGAGTGGGTGGTCGGTGACGGTGACGCCGTCGGGCGGGTTTGCGGGCACGGGCGATTGGTTAGCGCGGGCGGGGCCGATTGTCACGGCGCACGGCATGTGACGTGCATTTTGCCGGGGGATGCGGCGCTTACTTTTCATCCTCGTTTTGGCCATCGCTCCCGCCGTCCGCGCGGACGGCGCCGACCTCGCCATCGAAATCGATCTCACCGCGCAGAAAGCCTACCTCTTTCACGACGGGGCGCGGATCTATGCGACGCCGATCTCCACGGGACGGGCGCGCTACCGGACGCGGACGGGCAATTTCCAGGTGGTGCAAAAAGACGAGGATCACGTCTCGACGCTGTATGGGCGGATCGTGGACGCCGGGGGGCGAACGGTGGCGGCGGGCGCGGACAGTGGCATGCCGGTGCCGGCGGGTGGAAAATTCATCGCGGCCCCGATGCATCATTTTCTGCGGTTCGATGGCGGGACAGGGATGCACGCGGGGCACCTCCCCGGCTATCCGGCGTCGCACGGCTGTGTGCGGCTGCCGCCGGCGAAAGCGGCGCTCTTTTACAACATCGCGGAAGTCGGCACGCCGGTGCGGGTCTATGGCACCACGCCGGAGACGGCTCCGCCCGCGCCGCCGCCGAGGATCGTGGCCGCTCCCGTCGCGCCACCGCCTCCGCAGAAAAGCTGGTTCGGCATTTCCCGGCGCTCCACGCCGACGGTCGCGCAGAACCAAAAACAAACGCGGCCCGGAGATGACTCCGGGCCGCGCAGATGATTTTTTGCAGTTGTTGCGCGCAGGCGCGGGCCGCTCAGTAGCGACCGCCGCGCTCGCCACCGCCACCACCACCGCCACGGGGGCCGCCACCGCCGCCGCCGCCGCCGTAGCCGCCACGACCACCGCCGCCACCGCCGCCACCGCCCCGACCTCCTCCTCCGCCGCCGTAACCGCCACGGCCGCCACCACCGCCGCCGCCGCCATAACCGCCGCCGCCACCACCGGGCGGGCGATCTTCACGCGGACGCGCTTCGTTCACGGTCAGGGCGCGACCATCCATGGTCTTGCCATGAAACATGGTGACGGCGTTCGCCGCCTCGGCGTCGGTCGCCATGGTGATGAACGCGAAGCCGCGTGATTTGCCGGTGAATTTGTCCTGCACGAGCATGACTTCGGTGACCGCGCCTGCCTGCGCGAAGTAGTCCTGGAGATCGGGCTCAGTCGCGTTGAACGACAGGTTGCCGACATAGAGTTTGTTACCCATTTTGGTCTTGTTTTGGAGTTGCCCCAGCGCGCTTTCGGTGACGGTTCCCGGTCATCGGTTTCAAGTCGTCACTGATTTACTCAACTGACAATCTCCCCAACTCCGAGGCAGTGCTAAGGTGTTTTCGAGGCGCACCATAGGAGGCTTTTTTTGAAAGCAAAGCAAATTTTCCGGGCCGGCGCGCAGTCTCCGCGTTGATTTTTCCCGACCTCCCGCCGACACTCCCGCCCGTTTGAAATTCCTCCTCGTTTTCCTCGCCGTCCTCGTCTGCGTGAGCACCCCTGCACGCTCCGCGGAAAAGAAGCGCTTCGCCCTCTACGGCATGCTGCTCGAAACCCTGCCTGTCGATCTCGCGGACGGCGCGCAGTGGATGATGGACAAGGGCGACACCTTCCCCGTGGTGATGTTTAAGGAGCAGCAGACCAAGGTCATGCTCCAACTGGCCGGCACGAGCTTTGTCGTGGATGCGAAGCACATCAAAATCATCGAGGAAAAGAATCTCAAGGTGGGCGAACTCGCGAGCTACCGGCGCAACGTCCAGACCTACATCGACACGCGCTCGGACCAGTGGAAAAAGCGCGCGGGGCCACCGGCGAAGCCGTAAGGCGCGCGGCGTCAGCCCGGCACCTTGAGGGATTTCAGCAAGCCGGGGCGCGCCTTTGGCAGCCGCTGATACGCCCGGCCGATGGCGACCGCGGGGGTGACGTTCGCCTGACCCTGGATGCCGAGCAGCCGCACGAGTTCGCTTTCGAAATGCCACAGCGCCCGCAGCGCCGCGGGCTGCGCGTGGAGAAAGCCGAGCGCACGCCGGAGCAGATCGTAAAGCTCCGGCGCGGGGTGGTCCGGCTCCGTGACCAGCTCGATCAGCTCCACGAAATACGCGCCCAGCGCCACGCGCCCGTAGTCCAGCCGCATCCCGCCGTGCGGCTCGCGGAGCGCCACCTCGCGCAGGATGTGCAGCTCGCTTTTGCGGCTGCGCGCAAACTGGATCTCGCAGTCGAAAAACAGATCCAGCACCCCGGCGAACTTGCTCTTCGGCTGGCGCGCGCCTTTGGCCACCGTCTTGATTTTGCCGTGCGCCTCCGTGAACCACGTCACGATCAGGCTCGTCTCGGAGAGCTTCGTTTTGCGGAGTAAAATGGCGGCGGTGATTTCCACGGGTGCGGAAGAGAGAGTCCACGAAAAAC
>JAYWEB010000285.1:0-3830 GCA_043779575.1 Chthoniobacter sp.
CAGTTCGGCCTGCAGGTGCCGTATGGCGTGATCGAGGCCGATGGCGTGGCCGTCACGGGCTTAAAGGAAAAGCCACTGGTCAACTTTCTCGTCAATGCCGGCATGTATCTCCTCGAACCCGGCGTCTTTGACTACATCGACAACGGCGCGCGTTCCGATATGCCTGACCTGATCCACCGGCTGATCGCGGCGCAGAAGACCGTGGTCACCTTTCCCATCCATGAATACTGGCTCGATATCGGACACTACGACGACTACCTGCGCGCCCAGGAGGATGTCAAAGACGCTGACTTTTAACCTATGAACTGGACTGGAAAACGCGTGCTCGTCACCGGCGGCGGCGGCTTCATCGGGAGCCACCTCGTGGAGCAACTCGTCACCCTCGGCGCGCAGACGCGCGCGCTCGTGCATTACAACTCGCTCGGAAGCTGGGGCTGGCTCGACCAGTCGCCGCTGGCGAAAGAGGTGGAGGTTATCGCGGGCGACATCTGCGATGGGGACAGCGTTGCTGCCGCCACGGACGGCGTGGAAATCGTCTTCCACCTCGCGGCGCTCATCGCCATTCCTTACAGCTACGCCGCGCCGGAATCCTACGTGCGCACGAACGTGCAGGGGACGCTCAACGCCCTCCAGGCCGCGCGCCGCTTCAAGGTCGCGCGCTTCCTTCACACCTCCACGAGCGAGGTCTATGGCACGGCGCGCGAGGTGCCGATCCGCGAGACGCATCCGCTGCAAGGCCAGTCGCCCTACTCCGCGAGCAAGATCGGCGCGGACAAAATCGCGGAGTCGTTTCATTGCTCGTTCGGCGTGCCGCTCGTGACGGTGCGGCCTTTCAACACCTTCGGCCCGCGCCAGTCCGCGCGCGCGGTCATCCCCACGATCATCAGCCAGCTCCTCGCTGGCTCCGGCGTGCTCCAGCTCGGCAGCCTGCACCCCACGCGCGATTTGAACTACGTGGCAAACACCGTGGAAGGCTACCTCGCCGCCGCGACCCATGACGCGGCGATTGGCGAGACCTTCAATTTCGGATCGAACCGCGAGATCGCGATCGGCGACCTCGCGCAGTTGCTCATCCGCGCCGTCGGCGTGGAGGCGCGCATCGAGACGGACAGCCAGCGGCTGCGTCCCGCCGGGAGCGAAGTGGAGCGCTTGCTCGCCGACAACACGAAGGCCAGGACCCTGCTCGGCTGGGAGCCGCGGGTCAGCCTGGAGGATGGACTCGCGCGCACGATCGAGTGGCTGCGCGCCAACCGGCATTGGTATCGCACCGGCAGCTATGCGCAGTGAACCACGCGGCACTCCGCGCGCAGCGATGACCTCCCCATTTCATCCGTACCTCGAGAAATGTTGCGCCGAGCTTTTTACCCGGACCGCTCCCGAGTGGATCGACCTCGCGGTGGAGATGATCGACGCGCAGCGCGCATTGATCGCGTCGGACTTTGCGGTCAAAGCGCCCGCGGCCAACGTGGGCCTGGATTTCGACGAGCCGATGGCGGCGGCCATTGAGTGCGACGCGGCGCTGTTTGGCACGCTGCTCTATCGGATCGAGCACGGCATTTTCCGCCGCGACCCGGCGCATCCCGCGCTGCCCTATCTCGCGCAGATCATGCGCGCGCGGACGGGCATGGAGCTTTACTACAGCACGGAGATCGGCCCTCGCTTCCGGGTGATTCACGGCATGGGCGTGGTGCTCGGGCCGCGCAACCGGATCGGCAGCGACTTCACGATTTACCAAGGCGTCACGCTCGGGCAGCGCCGCCAGAATTCGCCGCACGAAACCATGGTCATCGGCGATCACTGCACGATTTTTTCCGGCGCGAAGGTGCTCGGCGCGGTGCGGCTGGGCGATGGGGTCCGGGTGGGCGCCAATGCGGTGCTGCTCACGGACGCGGAGCCGCACTCGACGTATGCCGGAAGCCCGGCGGTGAAAGTCAGCGGCGCGAAAGCATGAACGACCCCCGGCAGTTCTTTTGGCGGGCCATGCGGCGGCTGAATCTGCTGCAGCCGAAGAAGCGGCAGTTTCACGTTTTCACCGACCTTTTCCTCGCGCGCCCGCGCGGCGCGGCGGCGGCGGCGAGCGGCCCGACCGTCGGGGTTTTGATCACCCCGTGGCAGCAGACGGCGGTTCCTTTTTTCAGCATCGAGTGCGCGCGGCGGCTCGCCGCGGAGGGGCTGCGGGTCACGCTCCTGTGGGAGCCGGACAATATCTGCGGCAACGCCGCCGACCCCGCCGAGGTCGCGCAAATCGGGCGCGTGATCGCGGCGCTGGGCGAGGAGTTTGAGATCGTCCGCCTGCCCGCGAACCCGCTCGGAGACGACGATGAACCCGCGTTTTTCGCGGAGCTGGTCTGGGAAAACGCCGTGCAAAAAATGCGCGGGGAAGCGGGTGCCCAGGAGTATCTGGCGGAGCACCCGGAGATGGTCGCGGGGATGCGCGGGCATGTGTCGCGCGTGCGCCGTTTCCTGCGCGGGCGCGCGTTCGACTGGCTCTTCATTCCGGGCGGCGTGTGGGCGATGAGCGGCATCTGGCGCGGAGTGGCGGAGGAAATGAGCGTGCCGTTCACCACGTTCGATTCCGGGCCGGGGCTGGCGCTGCTCGGCCACGATGGCGTGACCGCGCATTTTCCCGACGTGGAAAGCCTCGCGCGGGAGGTCGCCGCGCTCTGCCGCGCCGACCCGGCGGAGCGGGCGCGCAGCACGCACGGCGCTCAGGAAAAGCTCCGCACCCGCATGCGCGGCGACGACGATTTTCAGCTTCAGCCCGTCGCCGCCACCGCCACCGCCGGACACCGCTGGGACATCGTGGTGCCGCTGAACCTGCGCTGGGATTCCGCGGCGATGTGCCGGCGGCGCCTCTTTGCCAGCGTGCGCGACTGGCTCACGCAATTGCTCGCCTGGGTCGAGGCGACGCCCGGCGTGACCGTGGCCATTCGCCAGCATCCGTGCGAAAAACTGGCCGGCTACCGGGGCGCGGATGACTTCAGCCGGCTGGCGCTCGACTTCCCCGGACTCGCGGAGCGCGCCCGGTTTTTCGCCGCCGAGGAACCCGTCAACACCTACGACCTGATCGCCGGCGCAAAGGTGGTCCTGCCCTTCACCTCGCGCGTCGGCATCGAGGCCGTGATGCTCGGGCGGCCCGCCATTCTCTGCGCGCACTGCTACTACGCCGGCTGCGGTTTTGCGGAAACGCCGGCGACGACCGCGGAATATTTCGCGCTCCTCGGCAAGGCCGTGGCCGGAAATCTGCCGCTCTCCGACGACGCCCGGCTGGCCGCGACCGTGACCTACTATCTGGCGGAGACCTGCCTCATGTTGAAAACCGACTTCACCCCGGCGCCGACCGATTTCGTGAAGTGGGTGCGGCAGCCCGCCGACGAAATCTGGCGCACCCCGGAGAACGCCGACCTGCTCGCAGCCCTCGTGACCCGCGACTCCCTCGCCCGCATCCGCTACCGTCGTCTCGCGGCGGAGGCCGCACCCCTCGCCCATGCCCATTGATCGCGATCACGCCTTTGCCGACGGCCTCGCGTTTCCGCGTCCGTCCGGCTGGCTGCCGCCGTGGAAAAGGCACACGCCCGCCGGCCGCGCCGCGCTCGCGTGGAGACAGTTTTCCCGGCACGCGAAAATCGCCGCGGACTGTGCGCTCGGGCCGAACGCGTGGTGTTTGAACGGGCGGAAATATCCCGAGGCGATCAGCCTCGCCGAGCGCGTGATCTGCCGCGGCCTGCTGCGCGTGGAGCACTTCGGCGAGGGGCGCATCGTCATCCAGGCGCACGCCTACATCGGCGACGACTGCCTGCTCAGCTCCGCCGCCGGCATCGAGATCGGCA
>JAYWEB010000286.1:0-9467 GCA_043779575.1 Chthoniobacter sp.
TGGGCGGAGGCGGTCTGGTGAGTTGTGCGCACAACGCTCCGCACCGCCTCCGCCCACTTTACAGTCAGCGATTCTTCACTCCGGTCAGGTCGCAAAGCCTCCTGACCTCCGTTCAGAATGACGGTGTTTTTTCAAACGGAGCCACTCCCGCCGCGCGGGAGGCGTTGCGGACCGACCGCGGCAGCAGGGCAAAGGTGGACGGCGGGTGAGCAGGCGCGCGGTTTCGACAAATTTTCCGACGGGGCATCCGGGCATCCGGCAGCGCCGCCGCGTGCGATTCCTCGGACACTATGACCAAACTCGAAATCAAAGGCTCCTGGAACGAAGTGAAAGGCAAACTGAAGCAGAAGTATGCGCACCTGACGGACGACGATCTCCTTTTCGTCGAAGGCAAGGATGATGAACTCGTCGGGCGGCTGCAGCAGTCGCTCGGCCGCACCAAGGAGGAAGTCCGCGCCGAAATCGCCGCGCTCTGACCCGCCGCACCCGCCACCGGTCGGCCGTGCCGTGCGGAGAAATCTGCGCGGTGCGGCTGGCTCGCGTGTAGGGTGCGCGGCCCGCCTCGCGCGGAAAGCCCTGCCCATGAAAAAATCTCTCCTGTTCGGATTCGTCGCGCTGCTGCTGCTGCTCGCGTTCGATGCGGGCATGAGCCTGCACACGGCGGCGCGGTTGCGCGTGAGCCAGAGCCGGATCGTGGAGGTGGCGGGCATCCGCATCGAGCTGCGGGCGCTGCTCGCGGCCTACGTGGATGCGGAAACCGGGGTGCGGGGCTACCTGCTGCTGGGCGACGAGACCTATCTGGAACCGTATCGGGCGGCGCGCGCCACCCTCGAACGCTCGGACCTCCGCATGAAATCGCTGCTCACTCCGGAGAAACAATTGGCGGAACTGCGCGGCCGCATCGAGGCGCTGGGTTCGCAAAGAATGGCGGCGCTGGAACGCACGCTGTCCGAGGGACGCACGCACGGCCGCGAGGCGGCTTTGGTCCTGATTCGGGAGGGGCACGGCAAGGAGCTGATGGACGACATTCGCGCGCTCGCGGCGAAGTTGGACGCGGAGCTGGCCGCCACGATGAACGGTCTGCTCGCGGACGCAGAGCGGCGGCTCGCCTTCACCGCGTTCGTCTATTTCACCACGAGCGTCGTCGTGGCCGCCGCGCTGCTCGGGCTCCTTTTGCTGAGCCGCCGGCAATTCGGCGAGCTCGGCACGATGGCCGTGGCCGAGCGGACCGCGCGCGCCCAGGTGGAGACGCTGCTGGCCTCGGAACGCACGGCGCACTCCGAGGCCACGCACGCCAACAAGCTCAAGGACGAGTTTCTCGCCGTGGTCTCGCACGAGCTGCGCACGCCGCTCAACGCGATCGTGGGCTGGACCAGCCTGCTGCGCGAAGGCGCGGAGAATCCGCAGGAATTGCGGGAGGGGCTCGACACCATCGACCGCAACGCGCAGGCGCAGGCGCGGCTCATCGACGACCTGCTCGACGTTTCGCGGATCATCTCCGGCAAAGTGCGGCTGCGGATCAGCGAAGTGGATGTGCGCACGCTCGCCGCGGGCGTGGTGGAGGGGTTGCGGCCGGCGGCGGATGCGCGCGGCGTAAAGGTCGCGCTGAGTGCTGGCGAGGAAGCCACGGAAGTGCTCGGCGATCCCGACCGGCTGCAGCAGGTGGTGTGGAATCTGGTGAGCAACGCGATCAAATTCACGCCGCGCGGCGGCGCGGTCGCGCTCACGGTGGCGCGGACCGGCTCATCCGTCGCGTTGGAAGTCGGCGACACCGGGCAAGGCATCCGCGCGGACTTTCTCCCGCGCATTTTCGACCGCTTTGCGCAGCAGGACGCGAGCGCGGCGCGCGCCCAGAGCGGGCTCGGGCTGGGGCTTTCCATCGCGCGCCACCTGGTCGAACTCCACGGCGGCAGCATCACGGCGGCCAGTGCGGGCGAAGGTCATGGCGCGACTTTTCATGTGGAAATCCCGATGATCGCCGTGCGCGAACTCAAGGAGCAACTCGCCGACCGCCCGACCGGCCGGACGCCCCTGCCGACCATGCCGAATGGGGCCGCCGCCCACGCCCGGCTCGACGGCCTGCGCGTGCTGGCCGTGGACGATCAACCCGACACGCTGGCCGTGGTGGAGCGCGTGCTGACCCGCGCCGGAGCCGAAGTGCGCCGCGCGCAAAGCGTGGCCGACGCGCTCGCGGTGCTCCGCGACTGGGTGCCGGACTGCGTCATCTCGGACATCGGGATGCCGGGCGAGGACGGCTACTCGTTTATCCGCGCGGTGCGCGCCCTCGCGCCGCCGCTGGGCACCGTGCCGGTGGTGGCGCTGACTGCGTTTGCCCGCGAAAGCGACCGCGAGCTCGCGGCCGAGGCAGGCTTCAGCGATCACCTGGCCAAGCCGGTGGATACCGCCGCGCTGCTACAAAAAGTCGCCACGCTCACCCGCCGCGGGTAGTCTCAGCGGCATGTCGAATACCATCGTCATCATCGACGACGACCGCACCATTCAGGCGACGCTGAGCGCGGTCCTGACCCGCCACGGCTACGACGTGCGCGTGGGGCAAAACGCGGCGCAGGGGCGGAAGAGAATCGCGGAGGCAAAGCCCGATCTGGTGCTACTCGATCTCGGGCTGCCGGATGCCGATGGGCTGGACGTGCTGCGGGAGCTGAAGGCGGCGCATCCCGAGCTGCCGGTGATCGTGCTGAGCGCGCACGACTCGCTGGCCAATGCCATCGAGTCGATCAAGCTGGGCGCGTTTCATTTTCTCTCGAAGCCCTACGCCGCCGAGGAACTGGTGAGCCTCTGCACGCGCGCGCTCGACCACCAGACGCTGGCGCGGGAAACGGCAAAGCTGCGGGCGGAAAAGGACGCGCTGCACGCGCGGCTGCGCGTGGCCGAGGAGCAGCTCGGGCCGGTGGCGATCAGCCGGCGGATGCGCGAGATCGAGCAGCTCATCGCGCGAGTCGCGCCGAGCGAGGCCAACGTGCTGCTGACGGGCGAAAGCGGCGTGGGCAAGGAGGTTTTCGCGAACGCCCTGCATCGCCAAAGCGCACGCGCCGCCGGGCCGATGGTGAAGCTGGATTGCGGCGCGTTCCCCGCGGCCATGATCGAGTCGGAGCTGTTCGGTTACGTGAAAGGCGCGTTCACCGGCGCGGTCACGGCGTTCCCCGGGATGCTGGCGGAAGCGCATGGCGGCACGCTCTTTCTCGACGAGATCACCGAACTGCCGGTCGAGCTGCAGACCCGTTTTCTCCGCGTGCTCCAGGAGCGGGAATTTCGTCCGCTCGGCTCGGTGAAAAACCTGCCCGCGGATTTCCGGCTCATCGCCGCGTGCAACCGCCCGCCCGCGCAGGCCGTGCAGGAAGGGCGGCTGCGGCAGGATCTTTATTTCCGGCTGAAGACCTTCGAGATCGAGATCCCGCCGCTGCGCGAAAGGCGCGAGGATTTGCCCAAGCTGACCGCCACTTTTCTCCGCCGCTTCGCCCGCCAGCTCGACCGGCCCGTGCCGCAGCTCGCGCCCGACGTGCTCGAACTTTTGCGCGCCTACCCGTGGCCCGGCAACGTCCGCGAATTGCAGAACGCCATCGAGCACGCGCTGGTGCTGTGCGACGGCCCGGTGCTCGGCCCGCAGTTTCTCCCTCGCGAAATCCAGCGCCCCGATCTCGCCCCCGCGCCGGCCGCGGCCGGCAGCGCGCCGCTCACGCTGGCAGGCCTGGAGCGCGAGGCCCTGCTCGACGCGCTCCGGCGCGCGGGCGGCAACAAGAAGCGCGCCGCCGAACTGCTCGGCATCCACCGCCCCACGCTCTACGCGAAGCTCAAGCGCTTCGGGATTTCGCTGTGAAGATCAGGGAGTGTTCGTAAACCCCACGCCGTCATCGTGAGCGGAGCGTAGCGGAGTCGAAGGACCTCTAACTTTTCGCGGGCGGAGGCGGTGGGTGAAAACGCCGCGCCAGCCGCGGCCAGATCACCCGCCTGCCAGCCGCCGCCTTCGCCCCAACCCTGAGTTAGAGGTCCTTCGACTGCGCTACGCTCCGCTCAGGATGACGGGCGTTGGTGTTTGCTGACAACGCCTTACGCCCGCGCGTGCGCCCACTCGCCGGCTCCACCGATCGCCGTGATGGCGACGCGCACTTTGCGGAGCGCGAGTTCGAGGCGCGTCTTGATCGTGCCGAGCGGGATGCCGGTCTGCGCGGCGATCTCGCGCTGGCTGAGGCCGCGGAAGTAAGCGTGGTGCAGCGCCTCCCGCTGCGCGACCGGCAGGGTGGCGAGCACGCGGTGAAAAATCTCCGCGGTGTCGGAAGCGGCGGCCACCTGGTCGGCACCGTCGTGCGGGGCGGGCTCGGGCTCGGCGCGGAGACGTTCCTGCGCCCGGAAATACGCCTGCTTTTTCCGCAGGCGATCGATCGCGCGCCGCCGGGCGAGCGTGACGATCCAGCCGAGCGCCTTGCCCTTTTGCACGTCGTAGTGCGCGGCCTGCCGCCACAATTCGAGGAACACATCCTGCAGCTGATCGTCCACGTCGGATTCATTGTGGAGGATGCGGCCGACGACCGTGCGCAGGAGCGCGGTGTGGCGGCGATAAAGGACGGCGATGGCCCGGTCGTCGCGCGCCTGGATGCGCGTCATGAGTTCTTCATCGGTCGGTTCGGCGGAGGGGCGAAGCGGGCGGTTTTCGAGCTGTTGGGTTTCATGGGAGTAGTGCATGCCCATGTCCTTTGCCTTGCGCGTGCCACGCGCTTTTTACTCTGTTGGCACGCGCTCGGCGGTGGGGGAAAGTGTCGCGATGAGTGACACTCGTGTCGCGGCGTGCGACGCGACGCTAACCATGGAAACGGCGATGGAAGAACCGCAGATCACGCAGATTACGCGGATGCAAGAATTTGCGAATGCTCCACTCGCTGGACAGCACCATCTAGTGTCGTGTCCGTGAAATCCTTGATTCCGTAATTTGGAAAAATTCCGTCATTCCGTCCCCTCCGTTCAGAAAAAGCAGGACGGAATGACGGAATTTTTCCAAATGACGGAATGGGGAGGTGGCACGGACTTCACGGATAGGACACTAGTGGTGCGTGCGACGAGTGCCTCAAGTGCCTGCCCATCCGCGAAATCTGCGCCATCTGCGGTTCCCTTTCCCGGATTCAGGCTAAATCACTTTCAGCAAATACAGGATGAGCAGGATCACGAGGATGGTGCCGAGGCCGCCGCTCGGGCCGTAGCCCCATTTGGAGCTGTGCGGCCAGGTGGGCAGCGCGCCGACGAGCAGGAGGATGAGGAGCACGAGGAGGATGGTGGTCATGCCCCGGAATCGGCACAGCCAGGCGGCGCGGATGCACGTATCATAGCGGTATGTCTTCCGCACCCGATTGGAGTTGGTCGCATCTCGCGCAGTTCATCCGCCAGCACACGCATGACGTGCGCAATCAACTCAACGGCCTGGACCTCGAAGCCGCGCTGCTCGGCGATCTCGTCCCGGGCGGAGAAGCCGCGGAGTCCGTGGCGCGCATCCGCACGCAAGTCCGGCAGGCCGGCCACGAGCTGCGCGCGCTGGCCGCGAAGTTTGCCGACCCGCTGCCGACGCCCGCGCTTTACGCCGCGCGGGAGCTGTTCCTCATCTGGCAGGATCAGCTCGCCGCGCTGGCTCCCGCGCCGGTCGTGCAGTGGTGCGAGGCGCTGGGCGCAGAGGAGGTGAACGTGGACGCCGCCATGCTGGCGGAGGTGCTCCGCGAGTTGTTCGCCAACGCGCAGGCGTTTGGCACCGGCGCGCCCCTGCACGCCGCGGCGCGCGTGGAGGACGGGCGCATCGTTTTCGAGCTGCGCGAACCGCAGCCCGCACCCCTCGAGACCGCCAGTTGGGGCCGCGCGCCGTTTGCCTCCGCCCGCCCCGGCCACCACGGCCTCGGGGTGTGGTGGGCGCAGCGCGTCATCGCGGCCAATGGCGGCGAACTGCGGCGGCGTTTCGCCACGGAGACGATGGAACTCATCACGACGCTCCGCCTGCCGGGCTGAGCGTCGCGCGGGGGTAAAAACTCGCGCGCAACCGGGGCGGCGGCGGAGGGTTGGAGGGGCAGATGCCTCATCCGCGAATATGAAAACGCTCCTCCCACTTTGCGCCGCCATCCTGTGCGGCGGGCCGGTTTGGGCCGCGCCCGGCGACGAGAAAAAGAGCGCCGCGCCGACTGCGGAGCAGCGCGACTTTTTCGAAAAGAAGATCAGGCCGGTGCTCGCGGACAAGTGCTACAAGTGCCACTCGGAAAAGGCGGAGAAGATCAAAGGCGGGCTGGTGCTCGACACGCGCGAGGGCATCCGGCGCGGGGGCGACAACGGCCCGGCGGTGGTGCCGGGCGAGATCCAGGAAAGCCTGCTCATCGAGGCGGTGCGGTATGCGAACAAGGACTTCGCGATGCCGCCGAAGAAGGAGGGCGGCAAGCTGCCGGACGACGTGATCCGGGACTTTGAAAAGTGGGTGCAGATGGGCGCGCCCGATCCGCGCGACGGCGCGGCGCCGGTGGTGAAAAAATACGACGCGGCCAAGGCGCGGGCGTGGTGGGCGTTTCAGCCGGTGAAAAAGCCGGCGGTGCCCGCGGTGCAGGACGCGGCCTGGGCGCGGTCGGACATCGACCGTTTCGTGCTCGCGGGCCTGGAGGCGAAGGGGCTGAAGCCCGCCGCGGAGGCCGACAAGCTGACGCTCATTCGGCGCGTGTCTTTCGACCTGACCGGGCTGCCGCCGGCGTTGCCGGAGATCACCGCGTTTGTGCAGGACAAATCGCCAGAGGCGTTCGCAAAAGTCGTGGACCGGCTGCTGGCGTCGCCGCAATTCGGCGAGCGCTGGGGGCGGCACTGGCTGGACGTGGCGCGCTATGCGGAGTCGAGCGGCAAGGATGTGAACATCGCGTTTCCGCACGCATGGCGGTATCGCGATTACGTCATCGCGGCGTTCAACGCGGACAAGCCATACGACGAATTTTTGCGCGAGCAGATCGCGGGCGATTTGCTGCCGGCGAAGGACGACCGCGAACGCGCCGAGCACCAGATCGCCACGGGCTATCTCGCCATCGGTGCGAAGTCGCTCAACGAGCAGAACCCGCGGCAGTTTGCGCTGGATGTGGCGGACGAGCAGATCGACGCGATCTCGCAGGGGATGCTCGGGATGACCATCGCGTGCGCGCGCTGCCACGATCACAAATTCGATCCGATCCCGCAGCGCGACTACTACGCGATGGCCGGCATCTTCCTCAGCACCGACACGCGCTACGGCACGGCGGCGGGTTTGCAAAACCGGCACCCGACGAAGCCGCTAGAGCTGCCGGCGGGCGCGACGCTGCCGAAGATCGCGACCACGCTTTCCGCCGAGGAGCGCGCCCGCCAGGAAACGCAGCTCGCCGCTTTGAAAAAGGAACGCGACGAAATGCTCGCGGAGCGGCAGAAGGCCCGCCGCGCCGGGACGCCGGACCCGAACGGCGCGCGGACGCTGCGGCTGATCGGCCAGGTCGGCGCGCTGGAGGCGGAGCTGAATTCTTTCGACACCGGCGGGCAGCCGAAGGCGCTGGCGATGGGCGTGCTCGACCGCCCGGCGCCGGGCACGGCGGCAGGGTTCGGCGGGACGATTCGCGAGGGCATCCGCAGTCAGGTCTTCGGGCGCGCGGCGGCGTTTGGCACGATCACGGACAGCCCGCTTTTCGCGCGCGGCGAGCCGGACAAGCCGGGGGAGAAAGTGCCGCGCGGATTCGTGAACGTGCTCAGTCACGGCGCGGCGGCGGCCATCCCGGCGCAGACCAGCGGACGCCGCGAGCTGGCGGAGTGGATGACGGCGGCGGAGAATCCCCTGCCCGCGCGCGTGATGGCGAACCGCGTGTGGCATTGGCTTTTCGGGCGCGGGATCGTGGAGAGCGTGGACAATTTCGGCACGTCCGGGCAGCCGCCCGCGAACCCCGCACTGCTGGAGCACCTCGCGCTGCGCCTGCGCGACGGCGGGTGGTCGGTGAAAAAGTTCGTCCGCGAAATCGTGCTCAGCCGCACCTATCAGCTCGGCTCGGCGTTCGATGAAAAGAGCTTCGCCGCCGATCCCGAGAACACGCTCGTCTGGCGCATGAGCCAGCGCCGCCTCGACGCCGAGTGCATCCGCGACGCCATCCTCACCGCCAGCCAGCAGCTCCAGCTCCAGCCGCCCGTCGGCTCGCCCGTGGCGCTCGCCGGCGAGGGGCCGGTCAGCCGCCCGCGGCGCGGCGGAGCCGACGTGGCAGTCAACGCCGCGACCAACGTGCGCTCCGTCTATCTGCCCATCGTGCGCGACCTGCTGCCCGATGCGCTGGACGCTTTCGACTTCGCCGAGCCCTCGCTCGTCACCGGCGCGCGCGAGACCACGAACGTCCCATCGCAGGCGCTCTTCCTCCTGAACAGCGCCTTCGTCGCCACGCAGGCCAAACTGCTCGGCGAGCGCGTCGTCGCGTCGTATCCCGGCGGGCCGAATGGCGGCGCATCGGCGCACCTCGACGAGCGCGTGACCTACGCCTACTGGCTCGTCTTTTCGCGCCCGCCCGACGGCGTGGAGCGCACGGCGGCGATGACTTTTTTCGGCACATTTCCCGCCGCCTGGAGCAAAGGCGACAAGAGCACGGCGGGCCTCCGCAACGCCGAGGCCGCGACCGCCGCCTGGACCAGCTTCTGCCGCGCGCTCTTCGCGAGCGCGGAGTTTCGGTATTTGAATTGATGACCCAAACGGGCACCGGCCGCGGCCAGACTCCGGGGAAAAAATGGGCGATGGGCGTTTTGGAGTGCGGCGGTGCTCCGCCGCTTTCGGAAGGTGGGTGCAGGCGGAACGGCGCTGAAGCGGTGAACGCGCGTCGCCCCGAAAGCGCCAGAGCACTGGCGCACTCCAAAACGCAAGCGCCGCTCAAGGTCTCTTCGCTCGCGTTCGGCCACATCCTGGCGCTCGGCCATTCCTTGCAGCGATCCTTCTGCGTTTCGCGCGCCTACTTTGCCGAACGGAGGTAGGCGACGAGGTCGGCGAGCTGGGCGGGGGTGAAGATGCCGTCGTAACCCTGCGGCATGAGCGAGGTGGCGGCGGGCTGGAAAGCGAGGACTTCGGCGCGAGCGAAACGGGTTTCTACGTTGGGCGCGGAGGTGATGATGACTTCGTCGGGCGCGTCTTTTTTGATGAGGCCGAGAGTTTCGCCCGCTTTGGTTTTCACGAGCATGGGCTCGTAGTTGCGGACGAAGCTGGCGCTGGGAAAGGCGATGGCTTCGAGCAGGTCGCGCGGGGTGCGGATGGCACCGATTTTGGTAAGGTCGGGGCCGAAAGTGCCGCCGACTCCGCCCTGCGCGTGGCAGGTGGTGCAGGCGGATTTCACATCGGTAAAAATGAGTTTGCCGCGCGCAGCGTCGCCGTTGGCGCTGAGGGCGAGGAGTTCTTCGAGCCGGGTGCGCTGGCGGGCGAGCGTGGCGGCGTCGGGGCCGGGCGCGGCGGGCTCGATGGG
>JAYWEB010000287.1:0-3824 GCA_043779575.1 Chthoniobacter sp.
GCTCCGCCTCGACTGGCGCACCGTGCTCGCACCAGCGCAGTGCAGTTACATTCTCGGCAACCCACCGTTCGTCGGGAAGCATTACAAAACGCGCAATCAAAAAGAGGACTTGGGCATCGTCCTGCCAAACTTTCGCAACCTCGGCGATGTGGACTACGTCGTGGCTTGGTTCAAGCGAGCCGCTGAATACATCCGGGACACCCATATCAAAGTTGCCTTCGTCGCAACGAACTCGATTACCCAAGGCGAGCAGGTGCCGCTGGTCTGGGGTGAAGTCTTGGATCGCTACGGGCTGACGCTCCACTTCGCCCACCGCACTTTCCCGTGGGAAAGCGAGGCGCGCGGCAAGGCCCACGTCCACGTCGTCATTATCGGCTTTTCCGCCCACGCAGATGGCGTGAAGCGGATCTTTGACCGCGCCCCAGACGGCGCCGAAACCTGCATCGAAGTCCCGTGCATCAATCCTTATTTGCAACCCGGAGCGACCACGCTCGTCCGAAAACGTCAGACACCGCTGTGCTCGGTTCCTGAGATGCGATGCGGCAACAAACCTTCCGATGGCGGGAACCTCATTCTCGATGAAGCGGGGAAAGATGCGCTGCTCACAGAATGCCCGGAAGCGCGGAGTTTGCTGCGGCGCTATGTGGGAAGTGAGGAACTCATCAATGGGATTGATCGCTGGTGCCTATGGCTGGCGGATGTCAACCCCGCGGAGTGGCGCGGCTTACCCGCCATCAAGAAGCGAGTCGAAGCAGTAAGGGATTTCCGTCTCAAGAGCACTGCCGAACCGACGAAGAAAGCCGCTGAACGTCCCACCACGTTTTTCCACCAATCCCAGCCCGCTTCGTCTTACATCGCCATCCCGGAAGTCTCATCGGAAAACCGCACCTACATTCCCATCGCCTTTCTGCCATCCAAGATCATCGCGAGTAACAAGCTCTACCTCATCGAATCATCCGACCTGTATCTCTTCGGAGTCCTCACCTCCGCCATGCACATGGCCTGGGTGAAAGTGGTCTCCGGGCGATTAGAGAGCCGTTTTCAATACAGCGGGACGATGGTTTACAATACCTTCCCGTGGCCCGACGACGCCACGGAGGCGCAGAAAGACAGAGTGCGGGCGGCAGCCGAAAATGTTCTCAAACAACGCATCGAACATGGGGATGGCCGACTAGGCTTCCTCCCCGTACGGACAAAAAGCGCCGCCTGCACTCTCGCCGACCTTTACGACCCAATCGCCATGCCGCCCGCACTTACCGCCGCCCACCGCGCACTCGATAAGGCCGTGGACAAATGTTACCGCCGCGAAGCCTTCCCCACCGACCGCGCGCGAGTGGAACACCTCTTCGCCCTTTACGAAAAACTCACCGCCCCGCTCGCGCCTGCCGCCAAAACCAAACCCAAGCGCGCCACCAAAGGTCTCCATTCCAAGGGCATGCCTTCCGGCAAAGGCACACCGCAATCCGAGGCCGATGCCGCGCATTTTCACAACATCATGGAGGAGCCGCCGCCCTACCGAACAAATTGACGAATAACTCGACCGCCCATGCGCCTGTGGACCCATTCATCCCCAACATCTCGACGCACGCAGGCTAGTCGCGCTGTGGCGGGAGGCGCTGCTCGCGCAAAAGGTTTTGCAGGGCGGCACGCGCGGCTGCCGGCAGCACCCGCAATTGCACCGCGTTTTTCCAAAGCAGAAAATCTGATCCGGATGCTCCCGGGGCCACCAACACAGCACACCGCGCGAACGGGCATGTCCGCACCAACGACCGAACCATGACCAAACGAAAACACCCATCCCTCAAAAAAAGCGGGGCGCTGCTGGCGACCGCACTCCTGACCAGCGGTTTCACATCTTCCCTGGCGGGAGAGACAGTAACGAAATCCACCGGCGCAAAACCGGTGGCCGAGAAAGCGCCGGAGAGTAATCCGCTGAGCATCTACGGCGGCATGTTCACCTTCGACGTGCAGGAGCGCCTGCGCCTGGAAGTGCGCAACAACAACTTTGACTTCAACGACTCGCTCAACTCGCTAACCGACGACGGCTGGCTGCTCCAGCGCTTCCGTCTCGGGGTAATGATCAAGCCAGCGTCGTGGTTGAAAATCTACGCGCAAGCCCAGGACTCGCGCGAGATCGACTCGGATCGCCCCGACTTCCCCGGCCAGCTCGGCGCGGAGGGCGACGACGCCTTTGACCTGCGCCAGGGCTATCTCGAATTCGGCAACGCCAAGGAATTCCCGCTCACGCTCAAGATCGGCCGGCAGGTGCTCGCGTATGGCGATGAGCGCCTCGTGGGTTCCTTCGATTGGAATAACATCGGACGGACCTTCGACGCGGTGAAGCTGCGCTGGGAGGAAAAGAAATGGTGGCTCGATGCCTTCGCTTCGACCGTCGCTGTGCCGACGCGCGGGAAATACAACCAGTCCGACTTTGCCAATGGCACCGAGACAGATCGCGGGCAGGTTTTCAGCGGCCTGTACTTCAGCACCACGGCGTTGCCGTTTCAGACGACGGACGTGTACGCCTTCCATCTCCACGAGGAGACCGGCCCGAAATATCTGCCACTCGCGCTCGGCGACACGAACTTCGTGACGCTCGGCCTGCGCGTGAAATCGAAGCCCGGCGCGTTCCACCACGAGCCTGCTCCGGCCCCGGACGGCAAGTCGGTGGCCGATGGAAAATCGACGCCACCACCGCCGCCCGCGCCGAAGCCACTCGGTTTCGACTACGACGGCGAGTTCGCCTTTCAGACCGGCAAAGTGCGCGGGCTCGATCTCACGGCTTTCGCCGTGCATGCGGGCCTCGGCTACACCTTCGAGGTGCCGTGGACGCCGCGCCTCGGCCTGGAATACAACTTCGCCTCGGGCGACAGCCAGCCCGGCGACACCGACATCGAGACGTTCCAAAACCTCTTTCCGACGAACCACAAATTCTACGGCTACATGGACACCTTCTCCTGGCAGAACATGCACAACCCGGCCATCAGCCTGAAGGTCGCACCCAGCAAAAAAGTGACCGCGCAGGTGGACTACCACGCCTTTTGGCTCGCGACGAATGAGGACGTCTGGTATCGCGCCAACGGCACCACCGCCGTGCGCCCGCTCACCCCGCTCGCCCGCAACGCCGACAAATACGCGGGCTCGGAACTCGACTTCACGGTGACTTACAAACCGTGCAAGGAATTCGCGCTGCAAGCCGGCTACAGCCACTTCTTCGCCGGCAGCTATCTCAAGGACACCGGCGCGCATGACGACGCCGACTTCGGCTACGTACAGGCGACGATCGAATTCTAAGCGGATCTTGTTGGGTAAAGGCGGCGGCCCGCTCCACGAAGGAAGCGGGCCGCTTGCGGTACCGGATCTTGAGCCGCCACAGGCCTTATCCACGGTGGGCAAAAGGAACCACCGCCGGCCCGTGCGATGCCGCCCTTGCGCTACTTGGCGGGCGACCTTTGGCGGTCAATGTCGTACGAAATGACTTGGCCGGTGGCGCTCCGGCCTTGCGCAAAGCACCGCGCATCCAGCCTCTCGCACGCGCATGAAGGTCATTCATGGTGTCCATGAAAATGATGAGCCGGATTTGTTTGGCCTCCGGCGACCGGTGGCACGCGCGGAGCTAAAGAGCGCGCCGACACGGCGAATCCCCTTCGCGGTGCGTCAATCCCAACATCCGCTCCACCACTTGAACCTCTCCACACTCAAAAAAGCCGGCCACTTCCCGACGCTCGTCACGGCGTTCCTTTACTTCGACTACAGCTTCATGGTCTGGACGCTCCTCGGCGTCCTGGCCAACCAGATCGCCGCGCCGGAGTCGCTCAATCTCA
>JAYWEB010000288.1:0-3816 GCA_043779575.1 Chthoniobacter sp.
GGAAAACACCTTGGAAATCTCGCTGGAGGAGCTGTCGGAAAAGAAGCGCGGCAAGGGCATCGGCAGCCTGACCGCGGCGGAACTCCTGGAGCGGATCAACGCCGATCAAGCCAACGCCAGGATGAGCGCCAAGGACAAGCGCGAGGCGCGGTCGGCGGGGCGCACCGAACTCAGCCGGCGCTTCGCCTACGCGCTGGCGTCGTTCGCGTTTGCCCTGGTCGGCGTGCCGCTGGCGATCACCGCCCATCGCAAGGAAACATCCGTCGGTTTCCTCCTCAGCGTGGCGATCGGGGTGACGTATTTTTTCCTGAGCATGTCCGTCTATGCGCTGCGCACGAACGAGCGCATCCACCCGGAATTGCTGATCTGGCTGCCCAATGCGCTGTGTCTCACGCTCGGCGGTTCCCTGTTTTTTCGGATGAGCCGGAGGTAGCGCCGGAAAATTTCGCGTGCCGGGGAAAAATATTCTTTCGACTGGTGCGGTCTGCGGCTTACTTAGCATCGAAACCGAACCTCAGAACTAGCAGGCCATGAACATCAGGAGTGACTCCTTCACCGCGCAGGTCCGCATCGCCACCCTTCGGGAACTGGACGCGCTGGTCGGGAAGTATCTGACCGGCGATCCGCCGAAAACTTTCTGGGAAGACAGCCACTCCTACCTGCGCTTCGACTCCATCGAGGAAGCGCTCAACACGCTGGGCGACCCGTATTTCCAGCGCTGCTTCCCCGAAGGTGTGCGGCTGGACAACGAACTGAGCGAGGTCTTTGAATTTCGCGCCTATTCGTCCGATATGACCCTGGCTTGGGAAGTCGTGGAGCGGCTCACCGGCGTGGACCATCCGATGGTCGTGCGGCGGGAAAAAGGGCGCTGGGTGGCGTCCTTCGGCGACGGTCCTTCGGCGCGCGCGCGCTCCGCTCCGGTGGCCATCTGCCTCGCGGCGCTGCTGGCTCGCGGGATTGCCGTGGACTTCATCCCGGATCGCGGGCGGGCGGGCCGGATCGGCTCGTAAAACGCGGGCGCGGCCCGCTATTCCCGCGCGCCGAGGATGCGGCGCGTTTCGTTCAGCGCCACGCCGCGGAAGCGCATTTTCAGCGCCTCGGGGCTGGGGGAGTTCGCGAGCGCTTCCGCCTCGCTGATGTGCCCGGCGCCCACGAGATCGTGCAGCGCCATGTTGAAGGTCTGCATGCCCTCGCCGCCGCCGAGTTCGATCGCGGCGGAGAGTTTCTCCAGCGTGCCGGTGTGGATGATCTTCGTCACGGCGGCGTTGTTCGTGAGGATCTCCAGCGCGGGCCGCTGCTCCGCCGCCGGGGTGCGCACGAGGCGCTGGCAGACCACGGCGCGGAGGGCGGTGGCGAATTGCTGCCGCGCCTGTTCGCGTTCGTCGGAGGGAAAAAATTCCAGGATGCGCTGCACGGATTGCGCGGCATCCACGGTGTGCAGGGTGGTGATGACGAGGTGGCCGATGCTCGCCGCGCTGATCGCGGCGACCACGCTGGCCGCGTCCCGCATTTCGCCAATGACGAGGATGTCGGGATCCTGCCGCAGCACATTTTTCAAGCCGGAGGCAAAGGTGGCCGTGTCGAGCCCGACCTCGCGCTGCTCGATGACGGATTGCTTGTCCTCGAAAAGGAATTCGATCGGGTCTTCCAACGTGAGGATGTGTTTTCGCGCCGTGGAATTGATGTGGTCGATCATCGCCGCCAGCGTGGTCGATTTGCCCGAACCGGTCGCGCCCGCGATGAGCACGATCCCGCTCTCCGCCCCGGCGATGCGGCGCAGGGTTTCCGGCAGATGGAGCTGGGCGAAAGTGCGGATCGCCGCCTTCACCAGCCGCAGCGCCAGCACGTAGCCGCCGCGCTGCTGAAAGACATTCACGCGAAACCGCCCGACGCCGGCCGGCGAGTGCGCGAAATCCACCTCGTGCTCCGCGTCCAGCCGCTCCCGCAAATGCGCCGGGACGATCTGCCCGAGCACCGTCTGCATCCACTCCGCGGTCGGCGGCGGCGCGTCCACCGGCACGAGTTCGCCCGCGATGCGGAAGATCACCGGCGCCCCGATTTTCAAATGCACGTCCGACGCGCCGGCCTCGACCGCGCCCTGCAAAATTCGCTCGAAGATTTCCATGACGTGAAAAATCAGCGCGCCGCCGCGAGCAGTTGGTCGAGCTGGTCGCAGCAAATCTGCGACCACGATTCCAGCGCCTCGCGCCGCGCCGCGAGCCCCGCGCGGTCGAGAAACTGCAGCTCGGTGATCATCGCCTCGCCTTTCTGCACGTCGGCGGTTTCCAGGTGGAAAATGTGGACGACCCCGAGATGCACGCGGCCTACTTCGTTCGAGTCGTCATTGAGTAGCGCCACCGCGTGGTTCGTGTAGTGCGTCCCGAGTTTCAGCTCCTCGCCGACCTCCCGCTGCACCGCCGCGTCGTAGGCCGCGCGGTCCAGCGCGAAAAGCCCCTCGTCGTGATCGTTCATGTGCCCGCCGATGCCGATGGAACCCTTCGCCACCAGCCGCTGTTCGCCCGCTTTTTTCCCCCGCACGTAGTGCAGCACCCGGCCCTCATGCACGAGCAGCACGTAGGGGATGATCTGCTTGAGCGTCGGGTCGGTCTCGGCGGCGGGGCGGGCGGTGAAGAAATTGTTTTCCCGCGCGAGCAGCGCGGGCAGGTAGCGGCCGATGGCAAAATTCAGCCCCTGAAACGCGCCGAGTTCATCGAACAGCGCCCGGCGCACGACCAGAATCATTTCGTCTTTCATCGCGCCGATGCTGGTCAAGCCGCGCGCGTTTGGCAACCGGCGCGGACGAGCTTTCGATGGGGTGCGCCGGGCGACGGTCGCAGCCCGCGGCAGAGGCTGCCGGAAGCGGTGGAAAATTGGCGGAAGTCACCGGGGATTTCGGCCTTGCGGAAGCGGCGGGGCGGGCCTATTTCGAGCCCATGCGACACGACCTCGGACAAACTCGGACGGGGGCGGTTTTGGTCTTGGCGAACCAAAAATCAGCGTCAAGCATTTCGTAAATCGCGACGTTTCCAACGTCCCCATAGCTCAACCGGATAGAGCACGCGTTTCCTAAACGCGTTATCCCCGTTCAAGTCGGGGTGGGGATATGCGGCCGGCCGGCGTGCTACGGCTTGCGCGCCGCGGCGAATTTCGCGCGCACCAGTTCGCGCAGCTTTTCCTGCACGGGTTCATTGCCGAGGCGCTCAAGAACTTCGTTCAGGAAGCCGAAGACGATGAGGCGCTGCGCTACGTTTTTCGGAATGCCGCGCGAGAGCAGGTAGAAAAGTTCCTCCTGCTCGATCTGGCCGCACGTCGCGCCGTGGGTGCAGCGCACGTCGTCGGCTTCGATCTCGAGGCCGGGCGCGCTGTTGGCCTCGGCTTCGTCGCTGAGGAGGAGGTTGCGCACTTTCTGGTAGGCGTCGGTGCGGTGCGCGCCGGGATCGACGCGGATGAGGCCGGCGAAAATGGTGCGCGCGGTGTCGTCGAGCGAGTTCTTGTAGAGCAGATCGCTTTGCGTGTTGGGCACTTCGTGGATTTGGAAAGTGCGGGCGTCCACTTCCTGCGCGGCGTCGGCGACGGTCACGGCGAGCATGTCGCTGCGTCCACCCTGGCCGCGGAGGTGGCTGATGCTCTCGCTGCGCACATGCCGCCCGCCGAGCTGGGCGAAGAGCGCTTTCGCCTGCGCGTCGCGGCCGACGACCGTTGAGTTCATTTGGAAAGTGTGCGCTTTGCGGCTCCAGTTTTGCACGCAGACGTAGGTGACGTTCGCGCCCGCGCCGAGCCAGAGATCGTTCACGCCGCAGGCGAGGCCGGGCGCGT
>JAYWEB010000289.1:0-3771 GCA_043779575.1 Chthoniobacter sp.
GTCCTGAACGCCCTCCCCACCGGCCACGGCGGCTACTACTACCACTACCAGGCTCCCGGCTACGGCCGCGATGAAGTCTATGGCGCGAGCGCGGCCCTCGCCGATGAAGCAACCGCCGAGAACGCACGCCCATGAAGATCCTCATGGTGACCGGGATCTTTCCGCCGGATCGCGGAGGGCCGGCCAGCTACGTACCCCGGATGGCGGCGGCGCTCATCGCCCGCGGGCACCGCGTGGAAGTCGTCTGCCTGAGCGACCGGCTGGACCACGACGACTCCGCTTTCGGCTTCCCCGTCCGCCGGCTGCGGCGCGGCATTTTCTGGCCGACCCGCATCCTGCTCACCACCCTCGCCGTGTGGCGCGCGGCGCTGCGGAATCAGATCGTTTTCGTCTCCGGCCTCGGCGCGGAATCCGCCGTCGGCGCGCTCCTCGCGGGCGGCTGCCCCACGGTTTATAAAATCGTGGGCGACTACGCTTGGGAGCGCGCCGTCGGGCGCGGCGCGTTTGCCGGGACCATCGACGCCTACCAGACGGCGGCGAAGCCCCCGCTGCTGCGGTTCTTTGACTGGGTGCGCGACTTCCCCCTCCGACTCGCGCGGCGGATCATCGTCCCCAGCCGCTATCTCCAGCGCATCGTCAGCGGGTGGCGTGTCGGGGCAGAAAAAATCCGCGTCGTTTACAACGCCACACCGCCCGTCGGGGACGCCCCCTCCGCGGCGGCCACGCTCCCCGCGTGGGGTGGCCAGACGCTCCTCACCGTCTGCCGCCTCGTCCCGTGGAAAGGCGTGGACGCCCTGATCCGGCTGGTCGCGCAGCTCCCCGGCACGCGGCTCGTCATTGCCGGCGACGGCCAGATTCGCGGGGAACTCGGCGCACTCGCCGTGCAAACCGGCGTCGCCGACCGCGTGCTTTTCCTCGGCGACGTGCCGAATCGCGAAGTCGCGGGCTACCTGCGGCAGGCGGATGTTTTCGTGCTGAACTCGACCTACGAAGGACTGCCCCACGTCGTCCTCGAAGCCATGGCCGCGGGCACCCCGGTCATCGCCACGGAGGCCGGCGGCACCAGCGAAGTCGTGGAGCACGGCGCGACCGGGCTGCTCATTCCCGTGGGCGACGCCGCCGCCTTGCGGAGCGCCGTGGAGCGGCTTTGCACCGACGCCGCGCTCCGCGCGCAGCTCACCGCCGAGGCGGGCCGCCGGCTGGCCACGCATTTCAGTTTCGACGCGATGATCCACGGCACCGAAGCCATCCTCGCGCAGGCCGCGGGGACCCCCGCCGTCCAGCCCCCCGCCATCCTGGAGCAGGTGCCATGAGCCGCCTGTCCATCCTTTCACTGGGCTCCACGCGCGGGCTTTGGGAGGGGCCGACCGCGGAAGACGTGCAGCGCATGGGCGGCTACGCGGCGGAGTTGGAGAGCTACGTGGTCATCGCCAGCTCCTACAAGCGGCACCGGCTGCGGCCGCTCCGGCTGGCGGAAAATTTCCGGGCCATCCCGACGGACGCCTTCACCGCCCTCGACGGCTTTTTCCGCATGCTGGCGCTCGGCTGGCGGGTGCTCGGCGAGCGCCGCATCGATCTCATCCAGGCGCAGGACCCGTTCTTCACCGGCCTCGTCGCCGTCCTGCTCGCGCTGCGCTTTGGCCAGCCGGTGAACGTCTGCGTTTACGGGCCAAACGTGTACGACCCGCACTGGCTCGCGAACCACCGCTGGAACCGTCTCTTTGCCATCATCGGGCGCTGGGTGCTGCGGCGCGCGCGCGGCATCCAGGTGGATGGCCGCATGACCGCGCGCAGCCTCGTCGCCGCGGGCCATGCGCCGGAGAGCGTGGGGGTGAAGCCGGTGGTGCCCTCGAACCTCGACCGCTTCCTCGCGCTCGACCGCGCCGCGACCGCACCCGGCGGCGTCGCCCGCCTGCTTTATGTCGGACGGCTCGCCCCGCAGAAAAATCTCCCGCTGCTCCTCGCCGTCGTGCAGCGCTTGCGCGCCGCGGGCTGCACCGGCTTCCGGCTCACCCTCGTGGGCGACGGCCCCGAAGATGCCGCGCTGCGCGCCCAGGCCGCGCGCGACGGCCTGCTCTCGCACGTCGAATTCCGCGGCGCGGTTTCGCGCGACGACGTCGTCGGGGTTTTCGCCGAGGCCGACGTGTTCGTGCTGACTTCCGACTACGAGGGTTTCCCGCGCGTCCTCATGGAAGCCGCCGCCGCCGCGCTGCCCGTCGTCAGCACCACCGTGAGCGGAGCCGATGAAGCCATCGCCGACGGCGCCACCGGCTACCTCGCACCCATCGGGGCGGCCGACGCCCTAGCCGCGGCGCTCCGGCGGCTCATCGAAAGCCCCGAGCTGCGGCAGCGCCTGGGCGCGGCGGCGCGCGAGCACGTGCGGGCGAAACTCGACCCCGCCACCAACACCGCCGGCCAGCTCGCGATCTGGCGGCGGCTGGCCGCGCCGGACCGCGGACCCGCCCGGCGCGCGGAAAAGGAGATCGCATGAAAGACCCCGCCTTCCACGAGTCCGGCCTGCTCATTTTCAATCTGGCCACCGACCTCGATCATCCCATCCTCGGCTTCACCTCGCTGTGGGTGCGGGCGTTTGCCGCGCGCGTGCGCACCGTGGATGTCATCACCATGGTCGCCGGGAAAATCGACCTGCCGGAAAACGTGCGCGTCCACTCCGTGGGCCGGGAACTCGGCTACTCCGAACCGCGCCGCGTCGTGGAGTTTTACCGGCATCTTTTCCGCATCCTCGGGCAGCGGAAAATCGACGGCTGCTTCTCCCACATGATGCCGCCCTTTTCCGTGCTCGGCGGCCCGGTGCTCCGCGCCCGCGGCATCCCGCTGGTGACGTGGTATGCCCACCCCAGCCTCACGCCCACGCTGAAGCTCGCGCACTTCGCCTCGAACCGCATGGTGACCAGCCTCCCCGCCGCCTATCCGTACCGCACGGACAAGCTCTCCGTGATCGGCCAGGGCATCGACACCGCGCTCTTCTCGCCCGCCGGGGAGGGCGGCGTGCGCGAGGACTTGATCCTCTGCGTGGGCCGGATTTCGCGGGTCAAAGATCACCCGACCCTGCTGCGCGCTTTCGCCCGGCTGCCGGAAAAATTTCGCCTCGTGATCCTCGGCGCCACCGCCGGCGCTCCCGACGAGGCGTATCTCGCCGAGCTGCACGCGCTGCTCGCGGAGCTGAAAATCGGGGCGCGGGTGATCTTCGAGAAGCCGGTCCCGCCGACCGAGCTGCCCGCGCATTTTCGGAGCTGCACCGCGCATGTGAATCTCACGCCCGCCGGATTCGGCGACAAGGTGGCGTGGGAGGCGATGAGCTGCGGCCGGCCCTGCCTGGTGGCGAACGCCGACTTTGCCGAAACGCTCGGCCACACCCGCGACGCGCTCCTTTTCCGCACCGGCGACCACGCCGATCTCGCCGCGAAGCTGACCGCCCTGCTCGCCCAGACGCCCGCCGAGCGCGCGGCCATCGGCCAGTATCAGCGGGCGCAGGTCGAGCGGCTTCATTCCCTGCCGCGCCTCGCCGACCGCGTCCTCGCGGAACTCCACCAGTGCCGCGCCCGGCGGTGAACCCCATGAGCGCGCCGTCGAAAGTCATCTCCGCGCTGCACGCGAACTGGTTCCTGAACGCCGCCGGGCTGTTCCTTTCGTATGGCGCGTCCATCGTCATCGTCCGCGCGATGGAGCCCGCGCTTTACGCCGAATACGCGGCTGTCATCGCCATCATCGGCCTGGCCACGTTCGTCTTCGAGGCCGGCGGGAACAGCG
>JAYWEB010000290.1:0-3768 GCA_043779575.1 Chthoniobacter sp.
CAGGGCATCAAACGGCAGATCCGCCTCATGCTTTACGAACTCGGCTACGAAGTGGAGCGGCTCGTCCGCACCCGCATCGGCCCGCTCAAAATCGCCGCCATGCGCCCCGGCGAATGGCGCATCCTCACCGGCAAAGAGGTCGCCGCGCTGAAAGAGCCGGCCTGATCTTTCTCCTGCTCCTGCTCTCCAGACTTCCACCTATGAAAAAGGAGCAAGAGCTGGAGCGGAAGCAGGACATCCTTAACTACCTCAAGCAACTCTACGAAAACAACACCCCAGAGTTCATCTACTACAAGACCCGCTTCCACAGTTTGGGAACGAGGCGTGCCTTTTCTCCTCGCACCCGCGCCGCGTCGCCCGCTACTAACCGCCCCACGATGAAAGCCTCCCTCCAAACGATCCTTACCCTCGCGGCCTGCCTCGCCGCCGTTTCCCTGGCCCCCGCCGAGGACGCCAAGACCTACAAAATTACCCTGCACCGGCCCCCGACCGTCGGCACCAAGACCCGCGATGTTTTCCAAGTGAAAACCGCGCGAGCGCAGCGGCTGACTTCGGACGGCAAGGTGCTGAAAGAGACGAAAGAGGAGTTGCAGGCCGAGTTGGCGGGCGTCACTGAGCCGCTCGAAGTCAGCCCGCACGGCAAGATTCAGAAGGTCAAATTCACCGTCGAGAAATTCAGCGTGCAGATGGACGCCGGGGCGGCGCAGGAGGCGCTCCAAGCCGGAGCCGTCATCAGCGGGGCACTCGACGAAAAAGGGAAACCCTCCTTTACGGCCAACGCCGGGGAGATTTCGCCGGAGGCACTCAAGGTTCTGATGATCGTGTTTGAACTCACTCCGGATCGTCCCAACGACCCCAATGACGACGTCGTCTTTGCCACCAATCAGCCGCGAACCGTCGGCAGCGAATGGGAGGTCAACAAAGCCGAGATGATCAAGTCCATGCCCGCAGACATCCCGTTCAAGCTGACCGAGAATCAAATTTCCGGCCGGGTGAAATTCCCGTCCGTGAAGCAGACGGCCGGCCAGGACGAATGTGCCGTGCAAGCCGAGGTGACGATGAAACCGACCGAAATGACGGGGATGCCACCGGGTTTCCAACTCGCCGGGATCAACCTCGTCATTGGCGTGAACGGACTGATTCCCGTGGATGAAAAAACGGTGATGCCTTTCGGCAAAGCCAGCTTCCGCATGAACATAAACGGCCACATGGACACCCCGAACGGGAAGGTCGTGATGGAAATGTCCGAGAGCCGGGACAAGGAATATAAGAGCCAACTGGTGAAGTAGGCGGCGCGGAGACACCGGCCCACCAGCGCGGGGCTCCCCAACCCCATGCCGGCGCTCAGGCGTGCGCGACCGCCCCGACGCTCCGTAGTCCGATGGTCCGCGGTTCGGGTGCTGGGCCGCTTGAGCGGGCGTCTAAAAATCGTCTTCGTGCGCTCTTCCTTTTTGCTCCTGCTCTTGATCCCTTCCCCCGCTGTCGAAGGATCAAGATCAAGAGCGGGACGGCATGACTTTTTAGACGCCCTCTTGGCAGGCTGTTGAAAAACTCTTCCTGGTGGCCATGTCATGCCTACGCCGCAGGCCCATCTTTCAGAATGGCGCTGGCGCGCGTGGTGGGCATGGCGCGCGGAGCGACGCCCGTTTGGCGACAAGGGAAAACTCAACTCCAGCTCACGTCGATGGAGACGCTATGATCCGTGTCATCAACACTAACACCACCGCCTATTGCGCCGCCGCCGCCGGGCCTAATTTCAAATTCACGGACGCCGGGCGGGTAAGATGGCGGCCCCAGTCCACGAATGCCGGGCGATTGCTCGAGCCACAGCTCGATCTCATCTGCTGGTGCCGTAAATGAAACGTGAAAGCTGCGGGTGAACATGCTGCCGCTGGTCGTGATGGTGAGATTCCGAGCCGACGCGGGAAATGGTGCAAGCCGTCCCCATTCAAGCGTGCAGCGGATGGTGGACGCGCGGTTCCACAATGACTCGGGGGAGAAAAGCATGTAGCCGAGCCAAACTGCGGCCCCCGCACCCAGGACAAGGACATACCCGACGATCCGTAGTATCCGCTTTGTCCGGGGGTGCATCTTCCCCAAACTCCGGGTGGCAGACAAAAACTACGCCACGCTCTGCGCGGGGCCGCGGGCGGGCTTTTTCTCGGCGAGGGCGGCGAGGACTTTCTCGACGGCGGCCTCGGCGGTGAGGCCGTGCTTTTTGCGCAAAATATCGACCGCGCCGTGCTCGATGAACTGGTCGGGCCAGCCGACGCGGACGACGGGCGTTTTGATGCCGGCGTCGTTCAGGTGCTCGATGATGGCGCACCCGAAGCCGTTGTGCAGGACGTGGTCTTCGAGCGTGCAGATGACATCCACGCTGCGGGCGAAAAACTCGGTGGTGCCGGTGTCGAGCGGCTTGATCCAACGGGGGTTGATGACCGCGGCCGAGATGCCTTGCGCTTCGAGTTGCGCGGCGGCTTGCTCGGCCAACTGGCACATGCCGCCGAGGCCGAAGAAGGCAACGCGGGTGCCGTGTTTGATGACTTCGGCTTTGCCAATTTCGAGGAGCTTCGGCTGCTCTTTCGGCACGACGCCGGTGCCGACGCCGCGCGGGTAGCGGATGGCGATGGGGCCGCCGGTGTAGTGGGCCATGGTCCAGAGCATGTCCACGAATTCGTCTTCATCGCGCGGCTGCATGTGGACGAGGTTCGGGATGTGGCGGAGGTAGCCGATGTCGAATAGGCCGTGGTGCGTGGGGCCGTCGTCGCCGCTGAGGCCGCCGCGGTCCATGCAGAGGGCGACGTTGAGTTTTTGCAGCGCCATGTCGTGCACGATCATGTCGTAGGCGCGCTGCATGAAGGTGGAGTAGATGGCGAGGAAGGGCTTGAAGCCCTGGGTGGCGAGGCCGCAGGCGAAGAGCGCGGCGTGCTCTTCGGCGATGCCGACGTCGTAGTATTTGTCGGGATGCCGCGCGGCGAAATGGACGAGGCCGGTGCCGGTGGGCATGGCGCCGGTGATGGCGCAGAGCTTGTTATTCGTGTCGGCGAATTTCGCGAGGGTTTTGCCGAAAAGCTCGGAGTAAGTGGGCGAGCCGGCGGCGGCGGTCGCGCCGGTTTTGGGCTCGAATTTTCCGAGGCCGTGAAACTTGTCGGGCTTCTCCAAAGCGGGCGCGTAGCCTTTGCCTTTCTGCGTGAGGATGTGCAGGAGCACGGGCTCGTTTTGCGTTTTGAGAAATTCGAAGGTGCGGATGAGCAGCGGGATGTCGTGGCCGTCGATGGGGCCGTAGTAGCGCAGGCCGAGGTCCTCGAAGATGACGCTCGGGAGGAGGATGTTTTTCACGCCGGCCTCGATCTTGTGGGCGATGTCCTTGGCGAATTTTCCGCCGAGCATTTCGACAAAGCCGGCGGCTTTTTCGTGGAGATGGGCGTAGGTCGGGTGGGTGGCGATCTTATTGAAGTAGCTGGCGATGGCGCCCACGTTTTTCGCGATGGACCACTCGTTGTCATTCAGCACGACGATGAATTTCTTGGTCGCTTCGGCGACGTTGTTCAGCGCCTCGTAGCTGACGCCGCAGGTGAAGGCGGCGTCGCCCGCGATGCAGACCACGCTTTCATCCGAGCCGCGGCGGTCGCGCCCCACGGCCATGCCGAGCGCGGCGCTGAGGGCGGTGCCGGCGTGGCCCGCGCCGTAGCAGTCGTGCGGGCTCTCGGTGCGGAGGAGGAAGCCATTGAGGCCCTCGTACTGGCGCATGGTGCCGAAGCGCTCGCG
>JAYWEB010000291.1:0-9335 GCA_043779575.1 Chthoniobacter sp.
TCCGTCACCGTGGTGCTGGCGTGGGCCTCGCTGAAGATGCGGAAGTTTTCGCAATACAAGCTGTGGATGGGCATCTCAATCGCCTGCGGCTTGCTCTTCCTTGGCGTCAAGCTGATCTACGAGTGGCCGCAGAAATTCGAGCACTTCGGCGCCTTCATCAAACCGGACGCGCTGGCGAAGTATGAGCCCTACCTCGACAATGCTGGACTCAAGAAAAAGAAGCTCGATCCGCGCGTCGAGATTTCGGGGCATCTGCATGAGGTGGTGATCGACGCGAGCGGCGCGGACAAGGAGCGGCTGGAGGCGTTTCTGCAAAAACATGACCTCGAAGCCAAGCCCGACGCGCACCATCCGAACCTGCTGGCGGTGGAGGGCAAACACCTGACGCCGGGCGTGGTGAAAGACCTGGCCAAACTTCCCGATCCGACGCTCAAAGCCCGCGGGATCAAGCTCAAGACTTTTGTCCTGGCCCTCGATCCCGTGAACGCGGCACCCGCAAATCCCGAGAGCGACAAGCCGCATTTCTGGTACAAGGGGGCGACGGAAAAGCTCGGCGAAATCGAAGCCGAAGACGTGGAATCGTGGAGCGCCTTCGCGCCGAAGCACAGCTCCTACTTCGCCGTCTATTTCACCATCACCGGCCTCCACGGCCTGCACGTCCTCGCGGGCGTGCTCATCATGATCTATCTCTGGCTGCCCATCGCGGGCGGGGCGAATATGTTCCAGCGCAACCCCGAGCACCTCGCCAACCGCGTCGAAGTCGTCGGCCTCTTCTGGCACTTCGTCGATCTCGTCTGGATCTTCGTCTTCCCGATCTTCTACCTCCTTTAATCCAACCCATGAGCCAGCCCCACGATCACGGCCACGAAGCCGCGCCCGCCGCGTCCCACGAAACCGCCGCGCCCGCCGACCACGCGCATCACGACATGCACCTCGGGCTGTATCTCGGCGTCGGCAGCTTCCTGCTTGTCGCCACTGGCGTCACGGTCTGGCTGTCCTATTTCGATTTCGGCAGCCGCAAAGCCAACATCATCGTCGCCATGGTCCTCGCCACGATCAAAGTCGGCTTCGTCGCCGCGATCTTCATGCACTTGAAAGGCGAGAAATGGATGATCTGGAAGTTTCTCCTCTTCACCATGTTCTTCGTCGCCGGCCTTTTTCTCCTCACCTTGCTCCACTACATTGACCCGATCTTCGGCACCACCCACTCGACCCACTAAATGTCCCTCAAAGCCTTCCATATTTTTTTCATCGTCCTCGCGATCCTGCTCGCGGCGGGTTGTGCGGCGTGGGGCTTTGTGAACGGCCTGGCCCCGGCGTTCGGCCTCACCTGCTCCGGGCTCGCCGCCGCGCTGCTGGTCTATGGGATCTGCTTCGTCAAAAAATCCCGCAAGCTGATCCTATGACGCGCTCCGCCTGCTCCCGCCTCCTCGCGCTCCTCGCAGCTCTCGCGCTGGCGCAGCTCCCGTCCACCGCCGCCGCCTGCGCCGCCTGCATGGGCGACCCCAATTCCAAATACGCCGGAGCGAGCAACGCCGCGGTCTTCCTCCTGCTCGGCTTCATCGGCACCGTCCTGGCCCTCTTCGTGGCCCTCGGCCTCACGCTCATCAAACGCGCCGCCGCCCCGCTCCCGCCGCACGCCGAATTTTCGCACTCCGACTCGCACTCGTAACTCTATGTTCAGCCTCAGCATCAACAAAGCCCTCGGCATCCTGCCAAACGCCTCCGAGCACGGCAGCACCGTCGATCACCTGCTCGAGCTCTGCCACTGGTTCATGGCCTTCCTTTTCGTCGGCTGGATGTGCTATTTCTTTTACACCATCTTCCGCTTTCACAAATCGCGGAACCCGAAGGCCGACTACCACGGCGTGCAGAGCAAAGCCGCCGCGCACCTCGAATTCAGCGTCGTCCTCATCGAGGCCGTGCTCCTCCTCGGCTTCGGCGTCCCGCTGTGGGGCAAACGCGTGACCGGCGACCAATTCCCGCCCGAGACCGACGCCGTGCGCGTCCGCGCCGTCGGCGAGCAGTTCGCGTGGAATTTCCACTACCCCGGAGCGGACGGCGTCTTTGGCCGCGTTCACACCAGCTTCCTCAGCGGCACCAACCCGCTCGGCCTCGATCCGCACGATCCCGCCGGCCAGGACGACGTCGTTTCCAAAAACGAAATGCACCTCGTCAACGGCAAGCCGACCGTCATCGACATCTCCTCGAAGGACGTCATCCACAGCTTCTCGCTCCAGCACATGCGCATGTGTCAGGACGCCATTCCTGGAACGAAGATCCCGATGTGGTTCCGGCCGATCGTCGCCGGCGAGTATGAAATCGTCTGCGCCCAGCTCTGCGGCGCCGGCCATTACGCCATGCGCGCCGTTATGAAAGTCGAGACGCAGGCGGAATTCGACGCCTGGATGAAAGAGCAGGCCAGCCTCAAGCCGGCGGCCCCCGCGCCCGCAGCGGAAACAGCCGCGCACTGAATCGTCGGCGCGCGGACGCCGACCGGACCCGCATTTTGAACGTCTCCACCACCACCGCCTTCAACCCCGCGCTCGCGCTCTTCGCGAAGGGCGTCGTGGCGGCGACCTTCGCCCTGATCTTCATCGGCGGCCTCGTCACCTCGCACACTGCGGGCATGGCCGTGCCCGACTGGCCGCTCAGCTTTGGCTCGCTCAATCCCGAAGGCTGGTGGGGCGACCTGCCCGTCCGCCTCGAACACGGTCACCGGCAGTTTGCGGAGGGCGTCGGGTTGCTCGTGGGGATTCTTTGCGCGTGGGTTTGGCGAAATGGTTGGGCTTTGCTGGCCGCGGCCGTCGTGGGCGTGGTGGCGAATCGCGTCGCCGTCTTCATGGCCTTGCCGCCGACCGCCATCGCCCACCTGAGCATTTGGCTGCCCGCGCTGGCTTTCGTCATCGTGCTGCTGTCGATCGCGCGAGGCCGTGCGCTTTCAACCTCGCACGCCGCGCGCTGGGTCGTGTTCGCCGCTTTCGTCGGCGTGTGTCTGCAGGCCACGTTCGGCGGGCTCCGCGTGACCATGGAAACGGCCAATCATCTCCGCTCGGCCCTCGCCTTGCGGATCGCGCATGGCTGCGTGGCGCAGGCCGAGCTGTGCCTGCTCGTCGCCGTCGCCGCGCTGCTTTCGCGGAGCTGGATCGAAGGCGTGTGGCAGCTTCCCGGCGCGAGCTTGAAAGCCGTGCGTCGGCTCGCGTGGTTCACCGTCGTCGCCGTCTATGGCCAGCTCATCCTCGGCGCCACCCTCCGCCACCTCGGGGCCGGCCTCGCCATCCCCACTTTCCCCGAAGCCGATCCCCACGGCGGCTTCCTGCCCGATGAGCACAACCTTTTCGTCGATCTCCACTTCACCCACAGCCGCGTCGGCGCGCTCTTTCTCACGCTGCTCATCCTCACGCTGGTCACGCTCGTCCTGCGCCGCGCCCGCGGCGAGAGACGCCTGACCAGCCCCGCCACCGGCCTGCTCGGGCTCGTCTTCGTGCAGCTTTCGCTCGGCATGGCCGTCATCCTCTATTTGAAACCGATCACGCTCACGACCTTCCACGTCGTGAACGGTGCCGCCGTGCTCGCCCTCAGCCTGCTCCTCGCCCTGCGCGCCAGCCACTTCACCGACGGGTCAGGGGAGGCCCGCCCGTGAAAACCGAAGCGGCTGCGGCCATCGACCTCCCGCGCGATCTCGCCGAGCCCGGCCTGCTCACCGACCTGATGACGCTCACCAAAGCGCGCCTCAGCCTGCTCGTCATCGTCACCACCTTCGTCGGCTTCTGCATGGCCTCGGGCGCGTCGCTCGACTGGCTGAAGCTGTTCCACGCCATCCTCGGCACCACCCTCGCCGCCGCCTCCGCCGCCGTGCTCAATCAGCGCATCGAAACCAAAGTCGATCGCCTCATGGAGCGCACCCGCCACCGCCCGCTCCCCGCCGGCCGCATGAAACCGTCCACCGCCCTCGCCCTCGGCGTCGCGCTCGGCGTCATCGGCGTCGGCTGGCTCTGGCGCACCACGAACCCGCTCGCCGCCAGCCTCGCCGCCGCCACCATCGTCATCTACATCGCCTTTTACACCCCGCTGAAACGCCGCACCTCGCTTTGCACCATCGTCGGCGCAGTCTCCGGCGCGATCCCGCCCGTCATCGGCTGGACCGCCGTGCAGCCGTCGCTCGACCTCGGCGCGTGGGTCCTCTTCGGCATCCTTTTCACCTGGCAGATGCCGCACTTCCTCGCCATCGCCTGGATGTATCGCGACGAATACGCGCAGGCCGGCTTCGTCATGATCCGCCGCGACGACCTCACCGGCTCCGCCACCGCCACGCAAAGCCTGCTCTACACCCTCGCGCTCCTCGTCATCACCGCGATTCCCTATTTCGCCGGCCTCAGCAGCCCGCTCTATCTCGTCCTCGGCCTGCTCCTCGACGCCGTCATACTCATCTGCGCCCTCCGCTTCCTCTTCGAGCGTTCCTGCGCCACCGCGCGCACCCTCTTCCTCGCCTCCATCTTCTTCCTCCCGCTGATCCTCGGCCTGATGATCTTCACGAAAAGTTGAAAGTAGAGCGCATGGACCAAAACACGGATGGCGTTTTTTTGACCACGGATTACACGGATTTTCGGAATCTAAAAATCCGTGTAATCCGTGCAATCCGTGGTTCAGATTTACCGCGCTTGATCGGCTGTTGCGTCATCGCTCTCTGCCTCGCAGCGGCAGTGGGTGGCTGCGGAAAAAAGGACGCCGCCTTTGAAATCATCATGCCGCTCGCCCCGGCCGTGCTGCCCCGGCACTGGCCGGCCCCCGACTTCGCCCTCACCGAGCGCACCGGCCAGACCGTGAAACTCGCCGACTTCGCCGGCCAAGTGTGGGTCGCCGACTTTTTCTACACCACCTGCCCCGGCCCCTGCCCGATGATGACCAGCCGCCTCAGCGAAGTGCAGAAGCAACTCGGCACCGAGCCCGGCCTGCGCCTCGTCTCCATCTCCATCGACCCGGAGAAAGACACGCCCGCCGTCCTCAAACTCTACGCCGAGAAATTCCACGCCACCGACCGCTGGCTCTTCCTCACCGGTCCCAAAGCCGACATCTACGCCCTCGCCCGCGACGGCTTCAAACTCCCCATTGCCGAGCCTGAAACGCCCGGCGGCCAAATCATCCACAGCACCCGCCTCATCCTCATCGACCAAACCGGCACCCTCCGCGGCTTCTACGAAGCCACCACCGAAACCGGCACCCGCGACCTCATCCGCGACATCCGCAAACTCCTCGAAGAAAAGTAACCGACCGCGGATTCCTGCTTCGTCCCGAAGTCTTAATCTTGATCTTAACCCGAACGCCGCTATCCAGCACCACAGGTGCGACGACAAGCCAGGCTAGGGCAATGCCATGGGAAAGCGTGAAAGAACGCGCCAGCCCTGAAAGGGCGACACATAATGGGGCGCACGATTTGGTCCCGCCCTTTCAGGGCTCGCTCGCTATGGGTGCCGTTCCCAGGGCGTTGCCCTGGGCTGGCATGGGTGAGACCGTTGGCCTCCAAGCGCGGCGTTCGGGCTTAATCGGCAAGCGGAGATCGCAGTGGCTTCATGGGTCGAAGGATTAAGAGTAAGATTAAAAGGAAGAGCCCACCTAACCCATGACCCTCGCCGACCTCCCCGCCCTCAATGCCAGCCTCAACGCGCTCAGCACCGTCTTCATCCTCGCCGGCCTCACCGCCATCAAAGCCCAGCGCAAACAAGCGCACGCCGTCTGCATGATCGCCGCGCTGGTCACCTCCGCGCTCTTTCTCGCCAGCTACCTCACTTACCACTTCCACGTCCCGACCACCCTCTTCACGCACCCCGGCTGGCCAAAAAAAATTTACCTTCTCATCCTCTTCACCCACATCCCGCTCGCCGCCGCCATCCTCCCGCTCGTCTGCATCACCGTCATCCCCGCCCTGCGCGCCCGCTACGACCGGCACCGCAAATGGGCCAAAATAACCGCCCCCATCTGGCTCTACGTCTCCGTCACCGGCGTCCTCGTTTACCTCATGCTCTACGTCTGGTATCCGCCGCTGCAGCCCTAGGGAGGCGCTGCTTAAAACAAGATGGAGTCCACGAAAAACACCAAACACACGAAAATGAAGACCAGACCAGAGGACGCACACCGTCGGGCTCTGCCCTTTTCGTGTCGTTCGTGCCTTTCGTGGACTAAAGCAGCGCTTCCCTAGCCCCGCAGCGCGGACCGCCTGCCGGTGCTGTCGCCGACGAGCGGCCGGGACTTGTGAGATCAGGCGAGGGGTAGGAGCGGAATGATCTTCTCCATTTTTCCGGCCGCCGCCCCCCAACCAGCACAGTGCTACCTTGTGCAGACCCGCAAACCGACCAACCATTCACGCGCGTCTGCCCCCACCCCACTTTCATGCCGATCCTCGTTGTCGAAGATGAAAAGAAACTCGCGAATTTCATCGCGGGCGGTTTGCGCTCGGCGCAATTCGAGGTGGAAGTCGTCCACGATGGGGACACGGCTCTGGGCAAACTGAAGAGCGCCACTTACGCAGCCGCCGTGCTCGACATCATGCTGCCGGGTCGCGACGGACTGAGCATCCTGCGCCATCTCCGCGAGGAGGGAAACAATGTGCCGGTGGTGCTCCTCACGGCCCGCGGTTCGGTCAATGAACGCATCGAGGGACTGCGCCTCGGTGCGGATGACTATTTGCCGAAACCGTTCTCCATCGATGAATTGGTCCTGCGCCTGCAGGCCGTGCTGCGGCGCGCCTCCGGCGAACGGCTCACGGTGCTGCACCACGCGGACGTCACCCTGAACCTCGTCACCCGCGAGGTCCGGCGCGGGACGCAGGCCATCGACCTCTCGCCGCGCGAGTTTGAACTGCTGGAGTTTTTTCTCCGCTCGGCGGAGCGGACGCTGTCGCGCATGAGCATCATCGAGCACGTGTGGGGCTATCATTTCGACCCCGGCTCAAACCTCATCGAAGTTTATGTGAAGCGGCTGCGCACCAAGCTGGCCGACGGCGGCACGGCGAAACTGATCCACACCATTCACGGTACTGGCTACCGCTTTGGTGCCCCGCAATGAAGCGGCTCTCGCTCCGCGTGCGGCTCGGGGTGTGGTCGGCGCTGATGCTGGCCGTCCCACTCGCCATCTTCGGCTGCGTGGTCGCGGTGAGTGTTTACTACAGCGAGGTGGAATCCACCGAACGCGAGCTGCGCGTCGAGTCCGCGTCAGTCCTCGGGCGCATGCTCGATGCGCGGCGCACGGGCCGCGATCCCGAGGAAGTGCGCGCGCTCATCGAGCCTTTTCACCCCTACCTCGAGGTGCTGGATGAAAGCGGGAAGCCCGTTTACCGCTCGGTCATGCTCGCGGGGCTGCCCGTCGCCACCGACCCGCGCGAGTCGGGCAATGTGCGCACGCTGGCCATCGGCGACACCGTGGTGCAGCAGGCCACGGCCTCGTCGGACGGGCTCACCGTCTCGCTCGGCGTGAGCCTCGCGCGGCCGCGGGCCAAGCTCCGGCAGCTCCTGCGCGGCTATGCCGTGGCCACGCCGTTTTTGCTCGCGGCCTTCGCTTTCGGCGCGGCGTGGGTCGCGCGGCACGCGCTGCGGCCCATCGAGGAAATCACCGCGCACGCCGAGCACATCTCCGCCGCGAGCCTCGACGCGCGGCTGCCGGTGCCTGCGGCGAAGGATGAGCTGCGCCGCCTCACCGAAGTGCTCAACGGCATGATGGCGCGGCTGGAGCGCAGCTTTCAGCAGGTCGCGCGTTTCACCTCCGACGCCTCGCACGAACTCCGCACGCCGCTCGCCGTGCTCCGCGCTGAACTCGAAACCGCGCTCCGTCCCGACACCACGCCGGAGGCCCGCGAGGCCCGCATCTACAGCGTCCTCGATGAAGTCCACCGCCTTTCCTCCCTCGTGGACAGCCTCCTCCTGCTCTCGCGCTCCGATGCCGGGCACCTCCAGCTCGAACTCGAACCCACCGACCTCAGCCGCATGGCGGAGGCCGCCGCCGACGATGCCCGGCTGCTCGGCGAAGGGCGCCGGCTCGGCGTCTGGAGCAGGCTGCGCCCCGGCGTGACCGTGCGCGCCGATGCCGCGCGCCTGCGCCAGGTGCTGCTCAACCTCGTGGACAACGCCGTGAAATTTAACCGCCGCGACGGACGCGTCCTGCTTGCTCTCGAAGCGAGTGAAACCGAAGTGCGCTTTTCCGTCGGCAATTCCGGCCCCGGCTTGAGCACCGAGCACCGCGCACGGCTCTTCGAGCGCTTTTTCCGCGGCGACCCGGCGCGCAGCCGCGAGATCGCCGGCTTCGGACTCGGCCTGAGCCTGAGCCGCGAGATCATGCTCGCGCATGGCGGGCGGCTGGAACTCGTCAGCAGCGAGGCGGACTGGACGGAATTCTGCGTGGTGCTGCCCGTGTCCTCCGCGTCACCCGATGAGCCGCGCGACGAGAAAGGCGACGCCCGCTGCGAGCCCGCCCACGAGCATCGTCTGCACGGCGCTGCGTCCGGGACGTGAGCCGCTGAAGCGCCCCTTGATGTAGCCGAAGACGAGCAGCGCGAGCAGCGTGAGCCCGGCGGACCACGCCAGCGCGTGCGGGATGCTCGCGCTGAAAAAATACGGCGTCAGCGGCACGATCCCGCCCACGATGTAGGCGAGCGCGATATTCCGCGCGCTCGCCAGCGCCCGATGCGGCTCCGGTTTTTCCAGCCCCAGCTCGAAGCGCATCATAAAATCCACCCACGCCTTTGGCCGCCGCTGGAGCGCCTCGACCACGCCCGCACATTCTTCCGGCGTCACGCCATACTGCTGAAAAATCTCGACGATTTCCTCCCGCTCCGCCTTCGGCTTCTCCACGATCTCGCGCTCCTCGCGCAGCCGCTCATTCCCATAATGCTCCGCCTCCCCGCGCGCCGCAAGATACCCGCCGAGCCCCATCGCCACAGCCCCCGCGGTCACCTCGGCCACGCCCGCGATGCAGATGATCGAGGTCTGGCTCACCGCGCCCGCCATCCCCGCCGCGAGCGCGAAAGGCACCGTCAGCCCATCGGCCATCCCGATGACAATATCCCGCAGCGTCTCGCCCGCGGTGAAGTGGAGTTCCTGATGAATGGTGCGCGTGTGCATAGCGGCACCATGCTGTCTCCGGCCTTGCGTAGAAGCGAGCCGACTTTGCCGGGGGGGCTCCGCGTTGTCGGATCAGCAAGATCGCTTGCCACAGCAAAACGACGTCGGTAGTGATGCCACCCATGCGAACATTCTGCATCGAGTTCCCACGCCTCCAGCGTGTTCTCGTCGCCATATTGCTCGCCCATTTATTGGCCGTCATGGCGATGGCGGCCTCTCCGGCAC
>JAYWEB010000292.1:0-9282 GCA_043779575.1 Chthoniobacter sp.
GCGCCTCGAAAGCGCGACGCCCGAGGAGATGAAGGTGGGCTTCAAGCAGAAGACCACCAAAACCGGGGGAACCGGCCAGTTCACGGACAACATCGTGGAAGGGATTCACACGCTGCGCCTGGACAAGGGGACGTGGAAAATCTTCAAGACCCTCCAGTTGAAAATCACCGACCTCCAGGGCAAGCCGCTCTTCGTTTCTCCGGAGCCAGCGCCTTCGTCGCCGATCGAACCGGCCGGCAACTTGCCGCCGGCCACACCGCCCCAGACACCGGCCGCACCGGCGACTCCGCCCGCCCCATAGATCGCCGCGCCGGGGGCAAAACCCCGTTGCCGCGGCACGGCTCCTGCGTTACTCAGCTCCAAACCAAAGACATCATGGCTCTCATCCGTTTCACATTCTGGGGATCGCTTTTCGTGCTCGCGACGTTCGCCTTCACCGTTCTCTTCGAGCACGGTCCGTCGGACTATTTCGAGAGCGCCAAGAAGGAAAAGGACACGCTCTCGGCGTTGTTTGGGAAAAAGGTCGAGCGCAAGGCCGACGGCAGCGACAAGCACCCGTAAAGCGGAGGCGGGGCGGGCCGGGTGAGGCGGGGCGCGATTTTTTTCACGCGGGCCTGCACGAGGCATTGTCAAAGCAGAATCGGGGATGCTACGTTCCGCGCCCCGGATTTATGCCTATTCAAACCGAAAAAGAACTCCCCGACAACGCCCGCACCCTGTGGCTCAAAGCCCGCAGCGCGGTCGAACTCCGCAACCACGGCTACGCGATCTCGCTGATCCAGGCCGTGCTCAAGGACAACCCCGCTTTCCTCGACGGGCGCAAGCTGCTGCGCAAAGTCGAAATCCTCGCCACCAAGGGCAAGAAGACCTTTCTCTCCGGGCTCTCCACCGCCTCGATGCGCGGGGCGAGCGTGATGAAAAAAGATCCGAAAGCCGCGATGGAGCTGGCGGAAAAGAGCCTGGAAACCGACCCGACGAATCCGCAGGTCAACCACCTGCTGAAGGAGGCCGCGAAAGCCGCGGGCTTTCCCGAGATCGCGGCGTTCGCGCTGGAGACCATCGTGGAGGCCGATCCGAAGGACACCAAGACGATGCATGAACTCGGCGAGATGTATCTGACGATGGGGCTGCCGGACAAAGCGGTGGCGACGTATTCGAAGATCGCCGAGATCAACCCGTCCGACCTCAAGGCGGTGAAGAACAGCAAGGACGCCGCGGCGACGGCCTCGATGAAAAGCGGCGGCTGGGAGCAGGCGCAGAGCTACCGCGACGTGATGAAAAACAAGGAGGAAGCCATCTCGCTCGAACAGAAAGGGCGCGTGGTCCGCAGCGCCGACATGATCGACGAGCAGCTCAACGAGCTTTACCCGCAGTGGGAGGCCGCGC
The DNA here is from genome assembly GCA_043779575.1 of Chthoniobacter sp. Lineage (GTDB taxonomy): Bacteria > Verrucomicrobiota > Verrucomicrobiia > Chthoniobacterales > Chthoniobacteraceae > Chthoniobacter. The sequence continues at coordinate 1,387 of JAYWEB010000292.1, forward strand.
AGGACAACGTCGATCTCTCGCTGCGCATCGCGAAGCTGTGGGAGGATCGCTTTGAGCAAAAGAGCGACCTCGAAAGCCTCGACGCCGCGCTTTCCTACTACAACCACACCAACGGCCTGGTCAGCGGCAGCGACCCGGCGGTGGCGCGCAAGCTCGGCGATCTGGCGCTGAAGCAGCTCGACCACGGCATCAAGCAGCTTGAGGACTGGTTCGCCAGCGGGGGCGATCAGCACGAAGACGCGGCCACCTATCGCGCCGAGCTGGATGCCATGAAAGTGCAGAAGGCCGAGCTGCTCATCACCGAGGCGCGCAAGCGCGTGGAGCGCAACCCGACCGACTTGCAGTTGCGCTTTGAACTCGGCGAGCAGCTCGTGTTTGCGAAGCAATACACCGAGGCCATCGCCGAACTCCAAAAGGCCCGCCAGAATCCCAACGCCCGGCTGCGCGCGATGAATCTCCTCGGCCAGTGCTACACCGAGAAAGGCATGCTCGACCTCGCGGTGAAGCAGTTTCAGGACTGCGCGGGCGAGATCCTCGCCATGGACGCGACGAAAAAGGAAGTGCTCTACAAGCTCGGCCTGGTCTTCGAGCGCATGGGCAGAAAGGAAGAGTCGCTCAAGTGCATGAAAGACATTTACGAAGTCGATTACGGCTACCTCGACGTGGCCCAGCGCGTGGAGCAGTCCTACGGCCAGTAGCCGGGGGACACTGCCCGCCGCCGCCCGCCGCCGATGTCCTGGTTCACGTTTTCGTTCGACGATTTCGCCTTTTCGTTCCTCAGCGTCCTGCTGGAGGGCGTGCCTTTTCTCCTCCTCGGCGCGCTCATCTCGGGCCTCGTGGATGTCTTCGTCTCGGCGGAGCGGATGCAGCGGCTGCTGCCGAAAAACAACGCCGCCGCCATCGTCGTCAGCGGGCTGCTCGGGCTGATCTTCCCGATGTGTGAATGTGGCAGCGTCATCGTCATCCGGCGCTTTTTGAGAAAAGGGCTGCCGCTCTCCTCGGCGGTCAGCTACATGCTCGCCGCGCCCATCGTCAGCCCGCTCGTCGCCCTCAGCACGTTCGCCGCCTTCCAGGGCCAGAGCCCGTGGATCATGACTTCGCTCCGCCTGAGCATCGGCTACCTCATCGCCGTCGGTGTCGGCTTCATCGTGCATCGTCTGCCCGCCGCGGCGGTCCTGCGCGCCGACCTCGCCAGCCCCGCCGCCAGCCGCAAACGCGCCAGCCTCAGCATCTCCTCCGCGCCGGATGAGCAAACGCCGCCGCAGGATTTCGCCACCATCGCCGCCGCCGCCAGCCTGCCGAAGAAGCTCCTCCTCGCCGTCCAGTCCGCCACCGCCGACTTTCTCGATGTCGCCTTTTACCTCATCATCAGCACCGCCGCCGCCAGCGTTTTCAACACGGCCGTGAACCAGGAAATCATCCTCCCGCTCGCGACCAATCCGCTGCTCGCCATCCTCTCGATGATGACCCTCGCCGCGCTCCTCGCCGTGTGCAGCACCACCGACGCCTTCATCGCCGCCAGCTTCTCCACCTTTCCCTTTGCCTCGAAACTCGCCTTCCTGATCTTTGGTCCCGTCTTCGATCTGAAACTGTTTTGGCTCTACGGCATCCTCTTCCGGCGCCGCTTCGTCGCGCTCCTGGCGATCGGCCTCTTCATCGTCATCGCGCTGGTCAGTTGGCGCATCGGCAGCTTGAACCTCGATGAATCCCGGCCCCTTGCCGCGCCCGCAATCGCACCTAGTCTCTCCCCGCCATGAACAAACTCTTCTCCCGCTGGCTGCCCGGCGCCACGCTCTCCGCCTGGAGCGCCGTCCTGCTCTATTTCTATTTCAGCGGGCGCGTCACGGCGTTCCTGATTCCCACCTTCCGCCCCGCCGTCCTCCTCGCCGGCCTCGTCATGGCCGCGATGGCGCTCCTCTTCCTCCTCTTCCCCGCCGACGCCGATTGCTGCTCCTCCGCCGAGTGCGGCCACGGCCTCTCCCGGCTCACCCTCGGCAAGATCCTCACCTTCCTCGTCCTGCTCCTCCCCGTCACGGCCGCCGCCATGTTTTCGCCGGATGGCTTCGGAAAAAACGCGCTGCTCAACCGCGGCATCGCCACCGACGCCAGCGGCCTGCGCCCGCCGGCCCCGACCAAGAACGCGCCCCGCACCGCGCCCGACCTCGCGCTGCCCACCAATGACCCCGCCGCGCCCGCGCCGGATTCCGCATCCAAAGCCCCGGCCGCCCCGCAGGATTATCTCACCCGCACACCCGACGGCCACATCGTCGCCGAAGTCCTCGACCTGCTCTACGCCGCGCAGGACAACGCCCTGCGCGCCGATTTTGAAAACAAAGCCGTGGTCCTCTACGGCCAGCTCATGCCCGACACCGCGCACAACGCCAGCGGCAAACGCTTCAAGGCCGTGCGCATGTTTATGACCTGCTGCGCCGCCGACGCCCGCCCCGTGGCCACGCTCGTGGAAAGCGCCACCCTGCCAAAACTGCCCGAGATGACGTGGATCAAAGTCACTGGCATCGCCACCTTTCCGATCGAAAACGGCCGCCGCATCTCCGTCCTCAAAGCCGAGCGCGTGGAGAAAACCGACCCGCCCGACGAGACGATGCTGTTCTGAAGGCGGCCCTTTCCGCCCCACCGCCAACGCCCGCGCTGCGCGCCCAGCTCCGAATTTCCACCGCCGACCGATCCCCCATCAATCCCCGCCGAAGAACTTCTTGAACGAGCGGAAGATGCTCTGCGGCACGGAGCGCTTGGGCTCGGGCTCGCGGGGAGCATCCGCGAGCACGCCGCCCTGATGCACGCTGCACCGGTCGCGCGGCACCCGCGATTCCGGGATCTCCGCCTCGTAGGCCGTGCCCGCGCGCTCGCAGCCGGCGGTGGCGAGTTCATTGGAAATGGCGCACACGGTCACGCGGCGCAGCGGCACCGGCGATTGGAAGGCGCGCGCCGGGTAGCGCAGCGGCGGGGCGGCGTTCATCACCCCCACCCACACGGGCAGCGCCAGCGCCGCACCGTAGCCCCGCGCCATGATCGTCTGCGGCGTATCCAGCCCCACCCACACGCCGCAGGTCAGCGAGGTCGTGTAGCCCACGAACCACGCATCGTGGTACTCGTCGTTCGTCCCCGTCTTGCCCGCCGCCGGTTTGGAAAAGCCGAGCGCCTTTGCGCTCGCCGCCGTCCCGCGTTCCAGCACTTTCGTCAGCGCGCCCGTCACCATCCAGCTCACCGCCGGGTCCAGCGCCCGCGTCTGGATGTGCGCCGCCCGGTAGATCGTCTCGCCTTCCGCGTCGTCGATCCGCTCGATGATGTAGCTCTGCCGCCGCATCCCGTTGTTCGCAAAAACCGAGTACGCCGATGTCACGTCCAGCACATTGGCCTCCAGCGCGCCGAGGTAGGCCGCGGGCAGCTTCGGCACCCCGTCGATCCCCACGGCCGCCGCGACCCGCGCCACTTCCTCCAGCCCCGCGCGCTCGCCCACGCGCACGCTCATCGTATTGCGCGAATGAATCAGCCCCTCCTCCGCGCGCAGGTTGCCGCCATACTTGCCGTCGGAATTCCCCGGCGTCCAATTCGCCGCCCCGCGGATTTCCCCGCGCCCGATCGGCCCGTCGTCGATCAGCGACCCCGGCAGCATCCCCTTCCCAAACGCCGCCGCGTACACAAACGGCTTGAACGTCGAGCACACCTGCCGCGTCGCCGGCGACGCGATCGCGCGGTTGTATTGGCTCTCCGAAAAATCCCGTCCGCCCACCAGCGCGCGGATGCCGCCCGAGGCGTTGTCGATCACCACCAGCGCGCCTTGCAGATACGGCGGCGCCTCCTGCGCCGCCTTCGCCTCCGCCGTGAAATCCGTCTTCTTCGGATGTTTGTATCCCGGTTTCGCCTCGATCTTCCGCAGCTCCCCATCGAGCGACACCTCCGCCGCCTTCTGCAGCGCCGGATCGATCGTCGTGTAGATCTTCATCCCGCCGTTTTCTTTCTGCGCGTCGGTCAGCAGCTCATCCAGTTCCCGCAGCACCAGATCCATCGCGTAGTTTTCCTGCGCCGCAAAAGGCCGCCGCTTCGCCAGCTTGATCGCCTCCTCGCGCGCCTTGTCCGCCTCGCCTTCGGCGATTTTCCCCAGCTTCGCCATCCGTGCCAGCACCGCATCGCGCTGCGCCAGCGCGCCTTTCAGATTTTTGAAAGGCGAGAAATGCGACGGCGCGCGGATGATCCCCGCGATCAGCGCCGCCTCCCCGACCGAAAGCTGCGCCGCCGGTTTGCCAAAGTACGTCTGGCTCGCCGTCTCGATGCCATAGACCGTCGCGCCGAAATAAATCCGGTTCACGTACGCCTCCAGAATCTCGTCCTTGGAAAAATTCTGCTCGATCCGCGCCGCCACAAACGCCTCCAGCAGCTTCCGATGGATGCTCTTCCGCGTGCCCAGCCCGGTCGGGTAGCTATTCCGCGCGAGCTGCTGCGTCAGCGTGCTCGCGCCCTCTTTCGCCGAGCCATGCGTCACATTGCGCACCACCGCGCGGGCGATCCCGAGCGGGTCCACGCCCCGGTGCTGGTAAAAGCGCGAGTCCTCCCGCGCGAGCAGCGCCTTCACGAAATTCGGCGAGACCTCCCCCAGTTTCACCACCACCCGGTTCTCCCCCTGCAACCGCGAATACACTTTCCCATCCACATCGAAGACCGCCGACCGCTCCGCCATCTCGCGGATCTGGTGCATGTCGAAAGTCGAAGCCCAAAAGCCATACGCCACGCACACCGCCACCACCGCCACCACCGCCAGCAGCCCGATCAGCCCCGCCAGCAGCAGCCAGCGCCGCCACGATTTCTTCGGGCGCGGTTTGTTTTTCGACGAGCGGTAGGGCCGGGCCACGGGGAACGATTTAGGATTTAGGAATTGGGATTTAGGATTTAAGGAAGACACCTTCGGCGGCGATCCAGCGTGCGCAGCGTGCATATATCGCGTGCGGCAGCGATGTCCCAAATCCTAAATGCTAAATCCTAAATCCTAAATGCTGATCGACGTCCTCTCGCTCTTTCCAAACATCGCCGCCGCCCCGCTCGCCGAGAGCATCATCGGCAAAGCCCAGGAGCGCGGCCTCATCGCCATCCGCTCCCACAACCTCCGCGACTGGGCCACCGACAAACACCGCACCACCGACGACACCCCGTATGGCGGCAGCCAGGGCATGGTCCTCAAATGCGAGCCCCTCTTCGCCGCCGTCGAAGCCCTCCGCACCCCGGAAAGCCGCATCCTCCTCATGTCCCCCGCCGGCCGCCCCTTCACCCAGCGCGTCGCCGAGGAGTTGGTGAAAGTGCCCCACCTCATCCTCCTCTGCGGCCACTACGAAGGCGTGGACCAGCGCGTCATCGACCACCTCATCGACGGCGAGCTTTCCATCGGCGACTACGTCCTCACCAATGGCGCCCTCGCCGCCGCCGTCGTCTGCGATGCCATCGCCCGCCTGCTCCCCGGCGTCCTCGGCCACGCCGACAGCGCGCCCGACGACAGCCACTCCAGCGGCCTCCTCGAGTTCCCCCAATATACCCGCCCCGTCGAATTCCGCGGCTGGCGCGTCCCCGACATCCTCCTCAGCGGCCACCACGCCGAGATCGCCAAATGGCGGCACGCGCAAGCACTGGAAAAAACCGCCCGCATCCGCCCCGACCTGCTCGCGGAAAAAATCCTAAATCCTAAATCCTAAATCCTAAATGGTCCTCTCCCTCCGCGACCTCACCATCCGCCGCGGCCCCGTCCGCATCCTCGACCGAGTCACCTGGAGCGTCGCGCCCGGCCAGCACTGGGTCATCCTCGGCGCGAATGGCTCCGGCAAAACCTCCCTCCTCAGCGCCCTCACCGGCTACCTCTCCCCCACCAGCGGCTCCATCACCGTGCTCGGCCAGACCTTTGGCGAAAGCGACTGGCGCGAACTCCGCACCCGCGTCGGCCTCGTCTCCTCCAGCATCCGCCAGATGATCCCCGACCACGAGCCCGCCCTCACCACCGTCATCTCCGGGCGCTACGCGATGATTGATTATTGGGGCCGCGTGAAAAGCGAAGACCGCACCGCCGCCCAGCGCCTCCTCGTCCAGGTCGAGGCGAAAAACCTCTCCGACCGACCGTGGGGCGTCCTCTCCCAAGGCGAGCGCCAGCGCATCCTCATCGCCCGCGCCCTCATGGCCCGCCCGCCGCTCCTCATCCTCGACGAACCCTGCGCCGGGCTCGATCCCCTCGCCCGCGAAAACTTCCTCGCCTTCCTCACACGCCTCGGCGCGCAAAAGCGCGCGCCCGCCCTCATCTTCGTCACCCACCACGTCGAGGAAATCACCCCCCTTTTCACCCACACCCTCCTCCTCCGCGCCGGCCGCCTCCTCGCCGCCGGCCCGAACGCCCGCGTCCTCACCACCCGACGTCTCGCAGAAACCTTCGACACCCCCCTCCGCCTCACCCGCCGGAAAGCGCGCTACACCCTCGCCATCGCGCCGCCGGAGTGAGGCGGGCAGCCTCATCCTGAGCGGAGTTCCGTGCGGGCGTCGGCGGCACCGTAAAAGGAAAACCCATGCAGCGCGGAGTTGCCTCCGCGTCCGCTCCGGGAGATGACTCTGCGGCAACGTGAAAAAGTCCCTCGCCTTCCTCACCTGGCTCGCCGTCGCGGTGCTGGGCGCCGCCGCCTACCTGACCATCGCGCTGCGGCGCGGCGAGCCGCTGAACTCGGCTTACATCCTCATCGCGGCGCTTTGCACCTACGCCATCGGCTACCGCTTTTATGCCAAATGGATCGCCGCCCGCGTGCTCGCGCTGGACGACCGGCGCGCGACCCCGTGCCAGATCCACGAGGACGGCCAGGACTTCGTGAAGACGAACCCGTGGATCGTCTTCGGGCATCACTTCGCGGCGATCAGCGGGCCGGGGCCGCTCGTCGGGCCGGTGCTGGCGGCGCAGTTTGGCTATCTGCCGGGGACGCTCTGGATCCTCATCGGCGTGGTGCTCGGCGGCGCGGTGCAGGATTTCGTGATCCTCTGCTCGTCCATCCGGCGCGATGGAAAATCGCTCGGGCAGATGGTCCGCGAGGAACTGAATCCCGCCGCCGGCGTCATCGGCACGGTGGCGATTCTTTCGATCATGGTCATCCTCCTCGCGGTGCTCGCGCTCGTGGTGGTGAACGCGCTCGCCGAAAGTCCGTGGGGCGTTTTCACCGTCGCGGCCACGGTGCCGATCGCGATGTGCATGGGCGGCTACCTGCGCTGGGTGCGGGTGGGGAAAGTGCTCGAAGCTTCCGTGCTCGGCGTCGCGCTGCTGCTCGCGGCGGTGTGGGGCGGGCAGTTCGTCCATGCGTCGGCGGCGTGGTCGCCGGTCTGCACCGTGCCGGCGCTCACGCTCGCGAAGTGGATCATCGGCTACGGCCTCGCCGCCAGCGTGCTGCCCGTCTGGCTGCTCCTCGCGCCGCGCGATTACCTCAGCACTTTCATGAAGCTCGGCACCATCTTCGCGCTCGCCGCCGGCTGCTTCCTCGTGCTCCCGGAGTTGCAAATGCCGGCCCTCACCCGGTTCATCGACGGCTCCGGGCCGGTGGTGCCGGGCCAGTTGTTTCCGTTCTGCTTCATCACCATCGCGTGCGGCGCGATCAGCGGTTTTCACACCCTCATCGCCAGCGGCATCACGCCGAAAATCATCACGCGCGAAGGCTCCGCGCGCTCCGTGGGCTACGGCGCGATGTGCCTCGAATCGCTCGTCGCCATCATGGCGCTCATCGCCGCCTGCACGCTCGATCCCGGCGTGTATCTGAGCATGAACGTGAAGGTTCCCGGCCCCGACGCGGCAAGCATCGCCGCCGCCACCGTGGCGCAGGTGAACAGCTACGGCGCACCCTTTCACGTGACCGTGGAGCAGATGACCGCGCT
>JAYWEB010000293.1:0-3716 GCA_043779575.1 Chthoniobacter sp.
ACTTGGCGCCGTTCAGTTGGTTCCGAACGCCGCTCACGCGCCCGGCGCTCACCACGGAGCCGGCGAGCACCCGGGTCCTGGCCGAGACTGTCGTCGCCTTGATCGTCCTGCCCCATCGCTCGCCCAATGATCCGGTGCCACCCGGCGCGCAGACCCAACTCGCGCCAGCCTACCTGTATGATTCGCGCGGTTACGTGACCGCGCCGACCGACCCATATGCGTTGCTCACCCAGAATCAGCTCCCACCCATGGTTCAGGTGACCATGGTCGTGCTGGATGAACGCTCCGCCGACCGCTTCCAGAGTTCCCTCGGGGCATCACCAGGGACGATCGCTACCGCGACGACGAAGCTCGGTTTGACCACTGGAACCAGCGGTCTTTTCGTCAAGCCATCAAGCAAAGCGAACCCTACTCCGGCCGAGGAAAAAGACCAATACCTCACCGATCTTCAGACCCTCGAGAAAAAGCTGGTCGAATTGAATGTCACCTACCGCATCTTTTCCACCGATGTCAGTATTTTGCAGGCCAAGTGGAGTGAATAACTAACTCCCGATGCGTCCCTGCCGCCCGAGCCAGTAAATTTGCCCCATGAAACAACGCGCCTTCTCCCTGGTCGAACTCCTTTTCGTGATGGTCATCATCGCCATCATCGCCACCCTCACGCTCCCGGCTTTCAATAGCATGGGCAAGGCGCAGGCTTTGACCGGTGCCGGGAGCGCTTTGCTGGATCAATTCGCCTTGGCGCGGCAGACGGCCGTGGCGCAAAACCGCGTCGTCGAAGTGCGTTTCTACAAACGCCGGGAAAATCCTTCGCAGCCCGTCAGTAGTGCCAACCCCGAGCGCTTCCGCTCCTATCGGACGATGATTTACGATGAGCCGGTGTTAAACGCCTTTGCCCAGACGACGATGCAGGATTTCCCCACCCGGATCGTCCTCTGTGAAGACAAGGTCTTTTCCACCCTCATCTTTCCCTACCCCGCAGTCCCGGCCACCGCGGTCCCGGCGCGCGCTTTCCTCAAGGAAAACATTTCGAATGCCGAGACGAATGTGGACTACCAGTACATTCGATTCAAGCCTACGGGCAGCGTCGATCTGAGCGCAGCGGGTACGCCGGCGCCGGATTTAGACCGCTGGTTTTTGACCATCAAGTCCGATAACGATCCGACGGTTGGGACCGGGACCAGCGCGCGCCCGGCGAATAACTATGTCACCATCATGCTGGACGCTGTCTCCGGTCGGGTGCGCACGTATCGGCCATGAGGATGAGCGGCTATGCTGAAACCATTAAATGACGAAGGTTTGGGCAACCGTTCGTGGATTCGAGCGGCCCGGGCGGGAAAGCGCGTGGCGGGTGCTGCGTTGATCTTGATGCCGGTCTGGCACTGGGGCAACGGCTCGGCTCCGGATCGTCGGCAACCAGCAATGCACGCCTCGAGTCGCACTTTGGATTTTTACCTGCAAGCATCCTCCATGGGGATGAGGGCAGGCCACGCAGAGCAGCAGCATAGAAAGTAACCACCAACCATGAATCCACATTCCCTCCCTTCACAGACCCGCCGCCCGCTGGCGGGAGCGGCGCTGATCCTGACCCTCGGCATGCTGGTGCTGCTCTCTGGGGTGGTGCTGGCCTTTTTGCTGACGGTGCGGACCGAGTATGGAGCGGCGAAAGGGTATGAGGGCGGGACGAACGCGCGGCTGCTGGCGGACTCGGCGTTGAACGTGGTGATCGGGCAGATTCGGGAAGCTTCGACGCAGCCGGACCAGGCGTGGATTTCGCAGCCGGGGCTGGTGCGGACCTTCGACGCCACCGGGAAAGCGGCCAAGAGCTATAAGCTCTATTCGGCGGATAGCTTGGTGGAGGACGGGAGTTTCGATCCGGCCCAGAACTCGGACCTGCCGGCAGCCACGGGGGCGAACTCGTGGAAGAGCCAGCCGGGACTGTGGACGGACATGAACGCCCCGGCGGCGGATTTGGGGAGGACCGATTGGAGCGACCCAACGAAGACGAAGAAGCTGAATAACTACCCGATCTTCGACGGCAACCACATCAAGGCCATGACGGATGCGACCAAGGGAAAGATGTCGCTGAACAAGGATGCGAGCGTGGACATCGAAGGCTTCACGGTGGAGGACTACGATAAGCGGGATGTGACCATGCCGGTGAAGTGGTTGTATCTTTTGAAAGACGGGACGCTGGCTCCGGCGAAGGCGTCGGGGACGGCGGGGGATGTGCAAGTGGTGGTGCCGAGCGCGCGCACGACAACGGCGCAGGGGGAGCCGAATACGGTGGTGGGGCGGGTGGCTTTTTGGACGGACGATGAGACGGCGAAGGTGAACATCAACACCGCCTCGGAAGGCACCTTCTGGGACACGCCCGTGTCGAACGGCCAGCCGGGCGTGGCGAACAATGCCTACAAATCCGTCAACGATCCCATGTTCGAGTGGGATCTCGCGTCACGCCAGGGCGCGCAGAAGGAATACCAGCGCTATCCCGGCCATCCGGCGACGACCTGTCTTTCGACCATCTTTGGCAGTCAGCTCTTAAAGCTCGCCAGCAATGACCGCACCGCCATGGCCGAGGAAATTTTCAAGTTCATCCCCCGGGTGACCGGTGCCGAGTATGACCCGCTCGACCCCGGTTACACCAGCCCCTACAAGGACAATTCCTCCAAGGCCGGGACCGCGCGGGCGGGCGGCGGCTCAGGGGACATCAACGTGAATATCGTCACCCCGGACGGCGACCGCCTGTATGCGTCCATTGATGAATTCCTCTTCAACCCGAACTTCGGGACGGGTGCGCGCACCGCGTGGCGGCTCGCGCCCCCGGTTGCGCAGCGCGACACCACGCGGGAGATGCTGGAGATGGCGAAGTTTTTCCTCACGGCGAACAGCAAGGCGCCGGAACAGAACCTCTACAATCTGCCGCGGGTGGCCATCTGGCCGGAGCAGTTGGCGGATACCAAACGGACGGCGTTCGACAAGCTCATCGCCTTTTGCTCCACAGTGGGTCCGAAGACCGGGACCACCCTGCCATTCTACTTCACCCGGGAGTATGGTGACAGCGCCACGAAGGATCTCTCACCGCGCAATCTGGACATCATGGCCTATCTGAAAGGACTGACGGACCGCGCCGCACCCGGTTGGGATACGACTGGCGCGGCGACGAAGACTTTCAAGGACAAATACCCCGCCGGCCCCAATGGGATTCTTGATCGAGATCAGATCCTGACGGAAATCTTCGATTACATCCGCTGCACCAATCTCGCCGATGATTCCGGGGCGAGTGCTACCCCGGCAGTGGATGCGTCCTACACGCAGCTTAACGATTCGGGTGGTTTGCTCTTCCCTCCGGATGGCGCGCATTCGACCCGCGGCCAGGTCACGCCCATTGAGATGCCCGACAAGACCCGCGGCATGGGGCGCATCATGACCATCTCGGAACTGGCGCTGATCGCCACCCGCAAGCCCGACAGCACGCTCATCCCTCCGGATCCAACGAAAGCCAAAATCCAGATCGCCTTGGTGCCGAAGTTCTTCTGCCCGATGGCTGGTTACTCGGTGCTGGCCAATGCCGTGCGAATCACGTTCGAGCCGATCGAAATCACCGTGACGGACAAGAAGAGTGGCACGAAGGTGAACCCATTCAAGGATTTTAGTAAATCAACTTACACCAAACAGCCGACCCTTTACGACATCGGGCGCATCAACGGCTCTTG
>JAYWEB010000294.1:0-24260 GCA_043779575.1 Chthoniobacter sp.
ATTCGTCATTCCCCTCCCCGCCAGCCACCGCCTTCGCCCCCGCCGGGAGTTAGAGGTCCCCATTCGGCAGGCTCAGGGCAGGCTTCGACTGCGCTGCGCAAAGCCTCCGCTCCGCTCAGGATGACGGCGCGATTTTTCGCGCGCTCCGCGCTGCGCGCGCTTTCCGGCTTCCCTAACTCCACCGCCGCCGACACAAAGCGCACATGCTCGGCAATCTCATCGGCCCGGAAATCAAGGAGCTGATCGAAGAACGGAATTTCTCCGCTCTGCGGGCGGCGTTTGCCGACTGGTCGCCGGCGGACATCGCGGAGTGCGTGACCGAGCTGCCGGAGGACGAGCAGGCCGTCGTTTTCCGCCTGCTCCCGCACGCGCAGGCCACGGATGTCTTCGAGTATCTCGACGCCGACGCGCAGCAGGTCGTCCTCAAAGCGATGGGGCACGCCGAGGCCGCGCGCATCCTCAACGACATGTCGCCCGACGACCGCACGGCGCTGCTCGAGGAGCTGCCCGGCGCCGCCGTGGTCCAGCTTCTCCAGCTCCTTTCGCCGGAGGAAAAGGCCATCGCGCAGGCGCTGCTCAACTACCCCGAGGACAGCGTGGGCCGGCTGATGACCCCTGCTTTCATCAGCGTCCGCGAGGAGTGGACGATCCAGCAGACGCTCGATCACGTCCGCGTCCACGGCCGCGAAATGGAAACGCTCAACGTCATCTACGTCACCGACGAACGCGGCCGGCTGATCGACGACATCCGCATCCGCGAAATCCTCATCCGCCCCGTGACCACGCGCATCGCCGAGTTTCGCGACAGCACTTTCATCTCGCTGCGCGCCACCGACGCCGAGGGCACGGCGCTCGAAGTTTTCCGCAAATACGACCGCAACACCCTCCCCGTGGTGGACAGCGAGGAGAAGCTGCTCGGCATCGTCACCGTGGACGACATGCTCGACGTGCAGGAGGAGGAAACCACCGAGGACATCCAGAAGCTCGGCGGCGTGGAGGCGCTGGAGGAGCCGTATATGGACGCGCCGATTCTCGATCTCGTGAAAAAGCGCGCGGTCTGGCTGGTCGTGCTTTTCCTCGGAGAAATGTTCACCGCCACGGCGATGGGCTTTTTCCAGCACGAGCTGGAGCGCGCGGTGATGCTCGCGCTGTTCATCCCGCTGATCATTTCCGCCGGCGGCAATGCCGGCTCGCAAGCCACCAGCCTGCTCATCCGCGCCATGGCGCTCGGCGAAGTGCGCCTCGGCGACTGGTGGCGCGTGATGCGCCGCGAGATCGCCTCCGGCCTATGCCTCGGGTTGATCCTTGGGCTGATCGGCTTTTCCCGCGTGGCCATCTGGGGGCACTTCTCCACGATCTACGGGCCGCACTACTATCTCGTCGGCGCGACCGTCGGCATCGCCGTGCTCGGCGTAGTCCTCTGGGGCACGCTCGCCGGCTCGATGCTCCCGATGATCCTGCGCCGCCTCGGCCTCGACCCAGCCACGTCCTCTGCGCCGTTCGTGGCCACGCTGGTGGATGTCACCGGCTTGGTCATCTACTTCACCGCCGCCGTGCTGCTGCTGCGCGGGACGGTGCTTTAGCGGGAGCGCCCGTTCACCGTCCGGCGGACATGGGGGCGAAGCAGACCGTTTGCGTGGCAGCTTGTTCCAGCGCCGCGTTGCGCCGGCGGCTCTGACATTTTTTTGACAAAACCCTGACACGTTTTTGATCCCTCGTCCGCCTTGCCGCGCTATTCTTAGCCGCATGAAAACACTCGCCCTTCTCTTCGCGCTCGCCCTCCCAGTTGCCTCCGCTTTCGCCCAGAAAGCTCCGCCGCGCGAGGAGTGGTATCGCGGACTGGAACTCGAAGAGGCGGCCGGAAACGCGGAGCTGATCCTCGTCGTGCGCGTCGAGGAGGTGAGCGAGATCCGCATCGTCAGCGGGGGCAAAGGCGAGAGCGCGACGCAGCAGTTTCGATTCAAGCCGCTGCGTGTCGTGAAGGGCGTCTTCGCGCGGCAGGAGTTGATCCTCGGCAGTTCCGACCTCGGCTACCGCTTCGGCGGCGAAATGCGAAACCTCAAAGCCGGACAGACGCGGCTGCTCTTTCTCGGGCGCAGCGACGTGGGCTACCGCAACGTGAACGAGCGCGACAATTCCCTCGACCACGCCCTGCCGCCGCTCGCGGATGAAAACGATCCGCTGCTCCAGGGCGTGACCGCGCTCCTCGCACTGCACGCGGAGCCGGATCGTTTCCGCCGCGTGGCGCTGCTCACCGCCGCGCTCGCGAAAAACTCCGGCCCGTCCGCCGTGCCGCTGCTCGCCGCGATCCCGTCGCGGGCGCTGCTCGCCGCCCAGCGCGCGGACATCGCACCGGCGATCCTGCGCCATCTTGCCGATCCTTCGCCGGCAGTGCGCATCGCCGCTGCCGCTGCTTTGCGGTCCGTGCTCGCCGCGGATTATCTGCCGCACGACGCTCTCCGCGACGCGGCCGGCACAGCACTCGCCGCCGCGCTCGCTGACGGCGGACGCAGCCTCCCGGCACGCGCCGCACTCCTCGCAACCGCAGGCGAACTCGGCGTGGTGCGCGATCCGGCGCTCCTCGCGCAGCTCGACTTTGAAAAGCCCGTCCGCTCGCTCGCGGAGCGCGCCGCGCAGATCGAAGCGGTCGGCAAACTCCAGCTCCCGGCCTTCCGGGACAAGCTGCTCGCCCTTGCGCAAAGCCTGCCGCTCGACGCCGCCTACCACGACCCGACGGAAAGCGCGCTCGGCCGCGTGGACGCCGCCGCCGGAGCCGCCGAAATCGCGCGCCGCGCGGACGCGAAGATCGCCGCCGGATTCGACTGCGGGAGCGAGCTCGCCGCCGCCGCCACGCTCCCGGACGCGGACGCCGCGGCGCTGCTCGTGCGCCTCGCTGCTCTGCCGCTGAATTCCGGCGAGCGCTACGTCCTGGCCAGCCGGGCGGGCGAGGTCTGCGCCCGCACGCCCGACGAGCGCCTCGTCGCTCCGCTAGCCGGCTGGCTCGATCCCAATGAACCGGACCTGCGCAACGCCGCCGTCGAAGCGCTGCTCGCCATCGGCTCGCCCGCCGCGGCGCGCGCGCTCCAGCCGCGCATCGCGCAGGAGCGAAATCTTCTCACCAAACTCCGCATCGCCGAACTCCTCGGAAAGCACGGCATGCGCGACGGCTACCCCTACGCCATCGAGCACGTCTCCGAGCCGTATCTCACCGACCAGGCCGTCGCCGCGCTCGTGGCGATGCGCGACCCGCGGACGCCCGACGAAGCGAAGAAGATTCTCGAAACGAGCAACGACACGACGTGGAACCGCGCCGCCATCCGCATCCTCGGCGCGCTCGGTGCAAAAGAGTTCGCGCCGAAATTCACGACGTTCATCGCCGATTGGAAAAACCCGCTCGCGCCCGCCGCGCTCATCGCCCTCGCCGATCTTGGCGATCCGGCGGTGCTGCCGAAAATCAACGAAGCCCTCGCCGCGCGCAGCGAGACACTCGTCATCGCCGCCGCCGCCGCCGCGCGTCGCCTGCTCGCCCGGCCCGAGGTCCAGGCCGACGCCAACCGCGACCAGCTCGCCGCGCTTCTCGCCGATGCCAGCGCTTCCGAGCAGACGCGCCGCGCCGCGCTCGACACGCTTGCCGCGCTCAAAGACCCGCGCCTCGACCGCGCCCTCCTCAGCGCCGCCGGCGACGCCAGCCTCGAACGCACCGACCTCCTCACCCAAGTCGAGCGCCTCCTGCGCGAGCGAAAGGTCAGACTGCCGGAGTGATGGGTGGTGGATCGGTTTGAAAAAAAAACGCCGTCATTCTGAACGGAGGCTTGGGAGGCTTTGCGAACCAAGCCGGAGTGAAGAGCCGAGTCCGCGAGACAGCGCGCGGGCGAAGGCGGGCGCAATCCTGACTGTAATGGGCGGAGGCGGTCTGGTGAGATGTGCGCGCTTTCCCACCAGACCGCCTCCGCCCGTTACTTTCAGCGATTCTTCACTGCGTTTCGCCCCCGCCTTCGCCCGCGGCGAAACTCCGTTCAGAATGACGGCGTTCTTTTTTGGGGGCGCTTCGCGCACGTTCCACCCGCGCGCAACTCTCCGCGTCCTCCGCGCCTCTGCGTCTCGGCGTTTTTTCCAAAGCGATTCGGAAGCTCCGAATCGTTCCGGTTCAGGCGAATGTGGGAGCGGCTCCAATAATTTCCCGCTTTTTACCGTGAACATTCCGTGGACTTCATCTGTCATGTGCGCCCGTCCGCCCGCTCCCAGACATTCGCGTTTCCAAAAACGCGGGAAAGGCGCGGTTCAGCGATCCCTTTTATGCAAACCCAGAACACCAACGCCGCGCAGGAAGCGGATGTCATCGCCATTGATCAACTCCGCGAACTCAACGGCCGCATCCGCGCGGAGCTCGGCAAGATCATCGTCGGCCAGCACACCGTCATCGAGCAGCTCCTGACCTGCATCTTCGCCCGCGGCCACGCGCTGCTCATGGGCGTGCCGGGGCTGGCGAAAACGCTGCTCGTCCACTCGCTCGCGGACCTGATGTCGCTGAACTTCAACCGCATCCAGTTCACGCCCGACCTGATGCCGAGCGACATCACGGGCACGGAGATTTTGCAGGAGACCGATCAGCCGGGGCGGCGGGCGTTCGAGTTTGTGAAAGGGCCGATCTTCGCGAACATCGTGCTCGCCGACGAAATCAACCGCACCCCGCCGAAGACCCAGGCCGCGCTGCTCCAGGCAATGCAGGAGCAGAAGGTCAACGCCGGCAAACACAGCTTCACTTTGGAGAAGCCGTTCTTCGTCCTCGCGACGCAAAACCCGATCGAGCAGGAGGGCACGTATCCGCTGCCCGAGGCGCAGCTCGACCGCTTCATGTTCCTCATCAATGTCGGCTACCCGAGCGCGGCGGAGGAGCTGCAAATCGCCAAGACCACGACCGGCGGCGCGATGCCGGTGCTCGACAAAATTTTGCACGCCGAGGACATCCTGCGTTTCCAGGACGTGGTGCGCCGCGTGCCGGTGCCGGACCACGTCTATGACCACATCGTGAAGCTCGTCCGCAAATGCCGCCCGGTCGGCGAGGAGTCGCCGGAGTGGATCAAAAAGTGGGTCATGTGGGGCCCCGGCCCGCGTGCCGTGCAGTATCTCGTCCTCGGGGCGAAAGCGCGCGCCGTCCTGCAAGGCAGCTACATCGCGCGGCTGGAGGACGTGCATGCCGTGGCCGAGCCGGTGCTGGCGCATCGCATCCTCGTGAACTTCCACGCGGAGAGCGAGGGCGTGGGCAGCGTGGAGATCATCCGGCGGATGATTAAGGAGACGGCGGAATGATCGAGGCGAGATCCGGGATGCGGGATGCGGGATGCGGGATCGGAGGAATCCGCCATCCCGCATCGCGCATCGCGCATCCCGGATCACTTCCCCCCACATGAGCGACACCGACTTCCTCGACCACGGCGCCATCGCCCGCCTCTCGCGGCTGATGCTGAACGTGCGGACGCCGATGCTCGGGGGCATCAACGGCCACCATCGCTCGGCCACGCGCGGCGCGTCGGTGGAGTTTGCGGAGTATCGGAAATACGCGCCGGGCGACGACATCAAGCACCTCGACTGGCGCGTCTTTGGCCGCACGGACAAGTTCTTCATCCGCGAGTTTGAGGCCGACACGAATCTGCGCTGCTACCTCGTCGTGGACACGTCGGCTTCGATGAAATTCACGAGCACGCCGGAAGGCGGCACGCGGTTCGACTACGCGCGTCGGCTCGCCGGGACGCTGGCGCATCTGCTCGTGCATCAGGGCGACGCCGTAGGGCTGACGTGCTTCGCCGACAAGGCGCACGATCTCCCGCCGCGCCGCACGCCCACGCATTTGCGCCAGCTCCAGCGGATGCTCGCGGAGACGCAGCCGGCGGGCGAATCGAACATCGTGCAGACCCTGCACGACTTCGCCGAGCGCATCCGCCAGCGCGCGCTGGTCATCATCATCAGCGACCTTTTCACCGAGGTCGCGCCGCTGCTCGACGCCCTCAAGCACCTGCACTTTTTCAAGCACGACGTGGCCGTCTTCCACCTGCTCGACCGCCAGGAGTTCGACTTCGACTTCACGCGCCCCGTGCGCTTCGTCGATCTGGAAAGCGGCGCCGATCTGATCACCGACCCGGCCGTGGTGCGCGAGGCGTATCTCGAAGCGCTGCGCGACTATCTCGCCGCCCTCCGCCACGGCTGCCAGCAGTTCCGGGTGGACTACCATTTCACCTACCTCGACCAGCCCTACGACAGCGTGCTGACGAACTTCATGCTCCAGCGCGTGCGGGCGGGGAAGAAGGGGGGGCGGTGAAGGGGACGGGATGCGGGATGCGGGATGCGAGATGCGGGATGCGCTTCGGGCGACATTCAGCGCGGGGGGAGATGCTGCTCTTCGGCGGCAGAAATGAAGCGGTTGAGCTTGCCGCCGAGTTGGTCGAAACGCCGGAGGAGATCGGTGTAGAGGGGCTCGTCGGTCAGGGAGCCGGTTTCAAAAAGCGTGTCCAGATGGTCGATCGTTTCGTCGCACGAGCCGTGCGCGTAGGTCAGATGCTTGATGAAATCCAATTTGTAGCGCCGCCGTCCGTAGCCTTCGACGATGTTGGCCCGAATCGATTTCGCCGAACGGCGAATCTGCGAGCCGACCTCATAAGTCTCGAACTTCGGGAGTTTCGTCAGCGTCATCCGATGGATCTCAATGCTCAATTCCCGTGCGAGCTTCCAAATGTCCAAGTCGCGGTAACTCATGGGAGGAGAGATACGGGATCCGAGATACGAGATGCGAGTTCTGAAAACGCGCTCCCCCATCCCGCATCCCGCATCCCGCATCCCGGATCACCCCGCCGCATCCCGCATCTCGGATCACGCTGATGGCCTACCTGCAACCATGGATGCTCTGGGCGCTGCCGGCGGTTTTGCTGCCGCTGATCATCCATCTGCTCAACCGGCTGCGCTACAAGACCGTCCACTGGGCGGCGATGATCTTTCTGCTCAAGGCGAATCGCGCCGCCACGCGCCGCGCGAAGATCCGCCAATACCTGCTGCTCGCCGCGCGGATGCTGATCATCCTTTTCCTCATCTGGGCGATGGCGCGGCCGCTGACCGGCGGCTGGATCGGCGCGGCGGCGGGCGGCGTGCCGGAGAGCGTGCTCATCCTGCTCGACCGCTCGGCGAGCATGGAGGCGCACGGCGGCGGGCAGCCGGAAAGCAAACGCGCCCACGCCCTCGGCCTCCTCGCGCAGGCGGCGAAGCAGAGCGCGGGCAGCCGGTTCATCCTGCTGGAAAACGTGCTGCGCCAGCCGCTCGAAATCGCCGACGCCTCGGGCCTCGCCACGATGCAGATGGCCGAGCCGACCGACACCGCCGCCGATCTCCCGGCGATGCTGCGCGCGGCGCTAGATTACCTCGTGAAAAACAAGCCGGGCAGCGCCGAGCTGTGGATCGCGAGCGATCTCCAGGCGAGCAACTGGCGGCCCGACAGCGCTGAGTGGCATGACATCGCCGCGCGTTTCGCCGGCCTGCCGCAGACCGTGAAAGTGCGCGTCCTCGACCTCTCCGCCGCGCCGGGGCAGAACGTCGCCGTCGCCGCGAAAAGCGCCGAGCTGCGTCTGCGCGATGCCAAAACCGGCAAGGCGCAGCTCAGCCTCGGGCTGGAACTCAAAAGCGAAGGCGGGCGCAAAGGCGCGCTGCCGCTGCTCATCACGCGCGACGGCGCGAAGAGCCAGAGCGACCTCACGCTGACCGCCGCGGTGCAGCGGCAGAATTTGAAATCCGACCTCGCGAAAGCGGAATCCGGCTGGGGCAAAGTCGAGCTGCCGGCGGATGAGAACCTCGCGGACAACACCGCGTATTTCGCCTACGCCCCGCCCGTGCCGCTGCGGGCGGTCATCGTCGGCGACGGTGCTGCGGCGCGGCTGCTCCGCTTCGCCGCCGCGCCGGACAAAACGCGCACCGACCGCACCGCCGAGCTGCTGCCGGCGGCGCGCGCGGAAAGCATCGTGTGGAAAGACACCGCGCTCCTCGTCTGGGCGGCCGCCGCGCCGTCGGAGGCGGTGGCGAAATCGCTGCAAAGCTGGGTCGAGGGCGGCGGCGTGCTGCTCGCCCTGCCGCCGGGCGGCGAAGGCGGCGCGGGGCCGCTCGGCGTGGCGTGGGGCGCGGTGGAGGCTGCGCCGAAGGACGCGCCGTTTCGCGTCGCCGCGTGGGACGATCTCGACGGTCCGCTCGCCCGCACCGACAGCGGTTCGCCGCTCCCGCTCGCGCGGCTCGAAGTCGCGCGCCGCCAGCTTCCCGCCGCCGGCGAGACCGCGCACATCGCCGGCACTTTTTCCGATGGCCGCGCGTTCCTCGTCAGCCGCAAAATCGGCGCGGGCCGGGTCGTCGCCTGCGCCACGCTGCCCGAGGCGGAGTGGAGCAGCCTCGGCGACGGCTTCGTGCTGCTGCCGATGGTCCAGCGCCTCCTCGCGCTGGGCGGCCAGCGTTTCGCCCCGCCGAACATGGCGGTGGCCGGCGAATGGAAACCCGCCGACGCGCAGGAAACGTGGACCGCCATCGAGACCGACAAACGCCGCGACTGGCGCTGGCACGCGGGCGTCTATCAAAGCGGCGCGAACCGTGTGGCGCTGAACCGCCCCGACGCCGAGGACGCGCCCGAACTCGTCGAACGCACGCGCCTTCCCGAGCTGCTGCGCGGCGTGAAGCTCACCGTCATGGCGGGCGCGCTGGAGCTGAAGGCCGACGGCCTGCAAAGCGAGATCTGGCCGGCGATGATCGTCATCACGATGCTCTTCATGTGCGTGGAAATGGCGCTCGCCACGAGCAAGGCGATGCTCCCGCAAAAGCCGCCGGCGCGGCCCGCGCCGCGCGCCCCGGCGAAACCCCAACGCGCGGAGGTGGCGGTATGAATTTCACGGCAAGCGAGCGCCGCGAGTTCCGGGGAGCGCGCGCGTCCCGCGTGCTGGTTTCGGCGTCCCGCCGAAACGAACTTCCGGGCGCGTGGCAACCGGCTGGCGCACGCGAACTAGACAAAGCACGCGCAACGAAAGTTCGTCGTGTCGGGACGACACGACCAACACGCGGGACGCGTATGCTCCCCGGAACTGGTGGCCGCGCACTTTCCAAGATCCACACGCCATGATCGCAGACTGGCAAATCAACACCGCCCCGTGGGTCGTCGTCGTCGCGGCGGCGTTCGTCGTCGCGTCGGTGTGGTTTTTCTTCCGCAGCCTAAATCGCGAGGGGCGCGGCGGGCGGATGACCGCGCTGCATGTACTGCGGCTGGTCGTCGCGGTGCTGGTCGCGCTGACGCTGCTGCGGCCGGAGCGCGTCGTGGTGAAAAAGCGGACGGAACAGCCGCGCGTGGTGGTGCTTTACGACGCCTCGGGGAGCATGGAAACGAAGGACGTGCTGACCGGCGACAAGCAGACGTTGTCGCGCGCCGCGTGGGTGAAGCAGCAGCTCGAAGCGAAATTTTCCGCCGCGCTGGAGAAGCAATATCAGGTCAGCATCGAGCCATTCGCCCAGCCGCCGGCGGACGACGCGAAGGCTGATGTCGAAACCGAAATCGGCACCGACCTGAACGCGCCGCTGGAGCGCGTGCTCAAGCAGCACAGCGATCTGCGCGCGGTGCTGCTGCTCTCGGACGGCGATTGGAATCTCGGCAAATCGCCGGTCACCGCCGCGACCGCGCTGGCGCAGCGCGACGTGCCGGTTTTTACCATCGGCGTGGGCAGCGAGACGTATCTGCCAGATGTCGAAATCCAGTCGGTGCTCGCGCCGACTTACGGGCTCGTGAACGAGCGGATCAGCGTGATGTTCACCGTGCAAAATCATCTGCCGCGCGAGGTGAAAACGACCGTGACGGTACAGGGACCGGGCGATGTGAAAGGCTCGAAAGCCGTGGTGCTGCCGCCGATGGGGCAGGTGCAGGACACGGTCGTTTTCACGCCGCAGGCGGAAGGCGAGGGCGACTTCACGGTGCGCGTGCCGGTCGAGCGCGAGGAGGTTTTTCCGGCGAACAACGAGCGCGCTTTCCACCTCGCGGTGCGCAAGGAAACGCTCAAGGTGCTGGTCGTGGATTCGCAGCCGCGCTGGGAATTCCGCTACCTGCGCAACGCGCTGCTGCGCGATCCCGGCGTGGTCGTGAACACGGTGCTCTATCACCCGGCGATCGGCCCCGGCGAAGGCGCGGGCTACCTCAAGGAGTTCCCAGCGAAGCGCGAGGACTTGCAGGGCTACGACGTTATTTTCCTCGGCGACGTGGGCGTGGGCGGCGGAATGCTCACGCCGGAAAACGCGACGATGATCAAGGGGCTCGTCGAGCAGCAGGCGAGCGGGCTGGTGTTGCTGCCGGGCGCGCTGGGCCGGCAAAAAACGCTCGCCGATTCCGCGCTCGCGGACCTCGTGCCGGTGGAGACGGATTTCACGAAAGGCAGCGGTTTCGCCAGCGGCGCGGAAGCCCGGCTGGAGCTGACTTTTCGCGGACGCGACCACTGGCTGACGATGCTCGCGACCGACCCCGCCGCGAACCAGGCGGTGTGGCGCGGGCTGCCGGGATTCTACTGGTATGCGCCGGTCGTGAAGGCGAAGCCGGGCGCGGAAGTGCTGGCCGTCCACGAGGCGGCGCGCAATCAGAGCGGGCGCATCCCGCTGCTCGTCACGCGCGCCGCGGGCAATGGCAAGGTGCTCTACATGGGCACCGATTCCGCGTGGCGCTGGCGGCGCGGCGTGGAGGACACTTACCACTACCGTTTCTGGGGGCAGGTGGTGCGGTGGATGGCGCATCAGCGGCACCTCTCGCAGGACGAAGGCGTGCGCTTTTTCTACTCACCGGAGACGCCCAAGCGCGGCGACAAAGTGCGGCTGAACGCGACCATCCTCGACAAGCTCGGCATCCCGATCAGCGAGGGCAAAGTGGCGGTCACGCTGACCGCGCCGAGCGGCACGAGCGAGACGATCGAGCTGGTGCCGGAGAACGGCGAGTGGGCGATGCACGCGGGGCAGTTCGTGCCGCGCGAGGGTGGAAAATATGCGGTCGAGGTGAAGTGCGAGAGCGCCGGACGGCGGCTGAAAACGCAGCTCACGGTGACGGTGCCTTCGCTGGAAAAAACCGGCCTGCCCGCGAAGCTCGACGTGCTCCGCGAAATCGCCGCGCTGACCGCCGGCCGGAGCGGCGGGACGGGCGACCTCGCGCAGATGGTCAGCGGGCTGAGCCTGCTGCCGGAGCGCAAGCCGGAGGAGCAGCGCTTCCGGCTGTGGTGCGACCCGTGGTGGTGCGGCGCGCTGCTCGGGCTGCTCACGCTTTACTGGGTGGGGCGGAAGATGGGAGGGCTGACGTAGTGGCGCGCGGCGGCAGGCTCCGGGGAGCGCGCGCGTCCCGCGTGCTGGTTTCGGCGTCCCGCCGAAACGAACTTCCCGGCGGGTGGCCACCGGCGGAAGCTCACGCTTTCAAAGAATCGCGCACAACGAAAGTTCGTCGCGTCGGGACGACGCGACCAGCACGCGGGACGCGCGCGCTCCCCCGAGCTCGCTAATGAAAAGTTTCCCCCGACCGTCTTCTGCATAACGTCCGCCTCACCATGAACCCGATCACCCTGCCCGATTCTTTGGTCACGCAGCTCCGCGGTTATGAAGCCCGGCTGCGCAAACTGGAAACGCTCGCGGCGGTGGCGGGCGGGGTGGCCGGGTTGTTCGCCACGTTTGTCCTGCTCTTTGTCCTCGACCGCTTCGTGGATACCCCGCGCTGGGCGCGCGTGATCCTGACGCTGAGCGGCGGGGCGCTGGCGGCGTGGTTTGCGCAGGGCTGGGCGGCGCATTGGCTGTGGAACCGGCGCGGACCGGCGGACCTGGCGAAGCTGCTCCAGCGGCATTTCAAAACGCTGGGCGACCGGCTGCAGGGCGTCATCGAGCTGACCGAAACGCGGGATCTGGCGGCGAACGTTTCCCCCGCGCTGATGCGCGCGGCGATCCGCCAGGTGGCGGAGGAATCGGGGCGCTTCGACTTTGCCAACGCCGTGCCCGTGCGGCCGGCGCGGCGCTGGGCGCTCGCCGCCATCGTGCTCGCGGCGCTGACCGCCGCGCCGTTCGTCTTCGCGCCGAAAGCCGCGCGGAACGCCCTCGCGCGCTGGCTGCAGCCGTGGGCGCAGATCGAGCGCTACACCTTTGCCAGCCTGGAAGACGTGCCCGCCGAACTCGTGGTCGCGCACGGCGAGGCGTTCGAGATCGCGTGCGGGCTAAAGGAAGATTCCGCCTGGCGTCCGCAGAGCGCGAAGGCGCGGCTGAACGCCGCCGAAACCGTGGCGAAACTCGACAAGGACGGGCGCGTGGTTTTCCGCCTCGCGGGACAAACGCAGAACGGCCAGCTCGCGCTGCGCATCGGCGACGCCACGCGGGACATCGGCATCCGCCCGCTGCACCGCCCGGAGATGAAGGAACTGGCCGCGCGCGTCGAGCTGCCCGGCTACCTCGGCTACCCCGCGACGACCGTGGCGATTCCGGGCAGCCGCGCGGAATTTCTCGAAGGCAGCCGCGTGCGTTTCGCCGGCAAGACCAGCCGCGCGCTCCAGTCCGCGACGATGAAACATGGCGACACCGATCCGGTCGCGGACTTGGAGGGGGAAACTTTCGTGACGCCCGCGCAGCCGGTCGCCGAGCTGGTGGGCGACGCGGTTTTCCGCTGGTCGGACAAGCACGGCCTCACGCCCACGCAGCCTTACACGGTGCAAGTGAGCACCACAAAGGACGGCGAGCCGCGCGTGGATTTGCAGGGCGTCGAGCAGAGCATCGCGATCCTGCCAAACGAAGTGCTGAAGCTGAACTTCACGGCGAGCGACGACTTCGGGCTGAAGGCCGCGTGGCTCGGGTGGACGGTGCGCTCGATGGGCGAAAAAAAGGACGAACTCGGCAAGGGCGAGACGGCGCGCACCGCCGGCGCGCAGACGAAAAAGGAGATCGCGGCGCCGGCGGAATTTTCGCCCGCGTGGCAGAACATCCCGGAAGATAGCGTGGTCGAGCTGGCGGCATACGCGGTGGATTTTCTGCCGGACCGGAAGCCGGTCGAATCATGGAAGCACACCATCTACGTGCTCAGCCCGGCGAAGCACGCCGAGCACATCCGCGAGCGCATGGACGAAGTGCTCAAGCAGCTCGACGAGCGCATCCGCGACGAGGAGCGGCAGCTTGAGGAGACGAAAGCGCTCGCCGAGGCGAAGCCCGATCAGCCCGCCGAAAAGGCCGCGGAAGAAGTGAAACGCGCCGAGGCCAGCGAGCGCGCGAACGAGGCGGCGCTGCAAAAAATGACCGCGGAGATGGAGGCGGTGATGAAGGACGCGCTGCGCAACAAGGACGTGCCCGAGAGCACGCTCGCCGAATGGCAGAAGCTGAAAGAGGAGATCGAAAAGAAAGCCAGCCCGCCGATGGGGAAAGCCGCCGAGGCGCTGGCGCAGGCCGCGCAGAAACCGGGGGAATGCAGCGGAAAACTGGCCGAGGCGCAGAAGCAGCAGGAGGAGGCGCTGGCCGCGCTGCGGGACGCGGCAAAGAAGATGAACACGCAGAACGAAAATCTCTACGCCCGCAATTTCTACAACCGCCTGCGCGCGGCGGCGACGGCGGAGCACAAGATTTCCGACGGGCTCAAGGTGCTGGCGAAGGACACCGTGGGGCTGCGGCCCGACGAGATCGCCGAGGGGAAGAAGTCGCAGTTCAACCGGGTCGCGGGCAGCCAGGACCTGACAACGAAAGACGTGGGCAGCATCGCCAACGACATGGCGGCGTTCGTCAAGCGCGTGCCCAACGAAAAATACGAGGCGGTGCAAAAGGACATGCAGGAAAAGAAGATCGTCCCGGAGCTGAACGAACTCGCCGGTTTCGTCCGCGCGAATCTCGGGCTGAAATCCGTGGGCCGGGCGAAGCAGTGGGGCGCGCAGCTCGATGAATGGGCCAAGATGTTGCAGAAAGAAAAGCCGCCCGGCGAAGGGAGCGGCCCGCCCGGCGAGGAAGATCCCGAGCTGATGGAGCTGGTCGTGGCGATGGTCCGCGCCGCGCAGGCCGAGGACAACATCCGCGAGCAGACCGAGCTGCTCGAAGGCCGGAAGGACGCCAACGAGAAGCACGCGGACGACGCGAAGAAGCTCGCGACCCAGCAGAGCGACCTGAGCGATGTCGTGGGCATTCTGCGCGAGAAGACGAAGTTCGGCGAAGTGAAGCCGCTGCTCGAAAAGGTGGAGTTCCTGATGGACGAAACCGCCGGCAACCTGCGCCAGCCGAAGACCGACACCGAGGTCGTGAGCCTCGAGGGGACGATCATCGAGCTGCTCGTGCCGCCCGATTCCAAAAGCAGCGACTCGCAATCGCAGTCGCAGTCGAAAATGCAGCAGATGATGCAGAAAATGATGGCGCAGATGACCAAGGGCCAGCAACCGGGCGGCAACAACAGCAAGGCCGCCAGCCCCTTTGCCGGCACCGGCACCGACGGCGCGGCGGGCCGCGGCAAAGGCGACACCCGGCAAGTCGAAAAGGGCAGTGGCGCGACCGATGCGGGGCAATGGCCCGAGGAGTTCCGCGACCAGTTGCAGTCGTATTTCCAGCAGCTCGAAGGAGGGAAGTAGGCGCCGATGAAAACCGTCCAACCGCGCCGTCGCTGAGCTGGAGTTAGATTTCGAGCACTTGCCCAAACCGATAGTGAGGTTAATCCTTCGCCCATGACACCACCGTTGAAAATCGTCGTCGAGAAACATGCCGATAGTTACGTCGCTTATCCCCTTGGCTTGGCGCGCGGGGCCGTCGTCGGCCAGGGCGACACTTACGAGGCTGCCCTGTCCGATGTGCGATCCGCGATCGCCTTCCACATCGAGACCTTCGGTGCGGCAGCGCTGGCCGCTGCGGAGGACGATCCGGTTTTAGAGGCGTTTGTGGCCGAAACCGCCGTTCCTGCGTGAGCCTTTTACCGCCAGTTCCACCGTGGCCAAGTTTCCCGTCGATGCACCCAGCGACCGGGTTTTGCGTGCGCTCAGGGCCCTCGGGTTCGAGGTGGTCCGCAGCGGCAATCACATTTCTCTCGCCCGCACCGAAGCCGACGGCTCGCTTACGCCGATGACGCTGCCGGGACACCGAACCATCAAAGGTTCGACGTTGCGGACGGTCCTGACGCAAAGCGGCATCACGCGCGACGACTTTCTCCACGCCTACCAGCAAGCATGAACCTCTCTCTCTCCAACCAGCCAGCGCTCCGCTCCGTATCCTTGGGAGCGCTCGCCGCTCTGGTCACCCTCGCCGCTTTCCCCGCCCTGCCGCTCCGCGCGCAGGAGCTGAATGTCTATCGCGGGACGCAAGTGCCGCCGGAGGTGGAGCGGATTTATGAGCGCGGCTTGCAGTTTCTGGTCAAGGCGCAGACGGAGGAGGGGACGTTTCCCGGCAACTACGGCCAGGAGCCGGCGACGGCGGCGCTGGCGATGCTCGCGATGTTTGCCCACGGCGACGACCCGAACCACGGGCCGTACGCGAAGTCGATCAAGCGCAGCCTCGATCATCTGCTCAAGAGCGCGGACGAGAAGACCGGCTACATCGGCAACTCGATGTACAACCACGGCTTTGCCTCGCTCGCGCTGGCCGAGGCCTATGGCGCGGTGCAGGACGACCGGATCGCCCCGGCGCTGCAAAAGGCGATCAAGCTCATCCTCACCTCGCAGGAAAAAAACCGCTTCAAAGCCTGGCGCTACACGCCGGACGCGCAGGACGCGGACTCGACGGTGAGCGGGGCGTGCTTCGTGGCGCTCATCGCCGCGCGCAATGCCGGCCTGCGCGTGCCGGATGCGGCCATCGACGGGGCGCTGAAGTTTTACTCCGACTGCCAGGCACCCGGCGGCGGCGCGATCGGCTACGTGCCGGCCTCGGGTGGAAACGGGAACGCGACCACGGCGATCGGCGTGGCGGCGTATGCGTATGCGCGGAAAAAGGACGCGCAGACGTTCACGCGCGGCTTCAAGGCGATGAAGGAGGGCGACGAGCGCCCCGGCGGGAGCTACCCGTTTTACTACGAATACTACGCGGCGCAGGCGTTCTTTCAGAGCGATGTGAAGGCGTGGGAAAAATGGAACGAGAAGCGCGTGAAGGAACTCACGGGCTTGCAAAATGACGACGGAAGCTGGGACGGCGGGCTCGGCTCGGGCATCTCCACGGGCCTCGGCCTGCTTTCGATCGCGCCGACTTACCGCTACCTGCCGATCTACGAACGATGAAAACCCGCGCCGCCATTTCCGCCACGCTGCTGCTCGCGCTCGCACCCTGCGAGGCGCAGGTAAAAATCCAAGTGGAAGGCGGCAAGGTCATCCTCAACGGCGGTCAAATCATCAATGCTGGCGGAGACGTCAAATTCAACGGATTGGTGATTGAGGGGGAGAGCGATGGGAGCGAAAATGGGGAGGGCAGCGGTGCCGCGGCCGACGCCAGCGACACGGCGCAGGTGCTCGAATTTACCGACGGCAGCCGGCTCCACGGCACGCTGGAAAAACTGGACGGGGTGAAAAAGGAAATCGTCTGGCGCGGGCTGGAAGCCTCGGCGCCGCTGACCTTTCCGCTGGCGCACGTGAGCCGCTGGGACGCGCCGATCAAGACCAAGCCCGAGACGACAACCCGCGCCACGGTGAAGCTCACGGGCGGCGACTGGCTGGCGGCGGACGTGACCAGCCTGAGCAAGGACAAGCTCCACGTCACGCTGGGCGACGGCACGCCGGTGGCGGTGGACCGCGCGCGGGTGGAGTGGATTTACTTTTCCAAAACGGCCTCCGCCGAGTGCTACGACGGGCCGACCGACCTGTCGGGCTGGGCCTCGGACGGGAGCTGGACGTACCGCGAGGGGGCGCTGCGGGCGGCGCGGCCCACGGTGATCGGGCGGATGTTTGAGGCGCTGCCGGATCAGGTGGAATACCGCTTCGAGTTTGAGCAGGGCGCGGTCGGCACGCGCTCGTTCGCGGTGCTGCTGCACGGCGCGGACCCGGCGGCGCGCGGCTTCGGGCCGGGGATGGTGCGGCTGATGATCAGTGATTCGCAGTTCAATCTCTGGGCGCAGCGGCAGGATCAGATGAAGCAGGAGGGGATCGACCTGACGAAGATCCTGGCCGCGCCGGCGGGCGGCGGAGCCCCGGCGAAACGCAAGCCGCTGCGCTGGCGGATTTTCGAGGACCGCCCGGCGGGGCGGCTCGTGGTTTTCATCGACGGGCGCAAGGTCGGCGACTTCCGGGACATGGGAAAAATCAAGGCGGGCGAGAACCGC
The DNA here is from genome assembly GCA_043779575.1 of Chthoniobacter sp. Classification (GTDB taxonomy): domain Bacteria; phylum Verrucomicrobiota; class Verrucomicrobiia; order Chthoniobacterales; family Chthoniobacteraceae; genus Chthoniobacter. Next base: position 17,267 of record JAYWEB010000294.1, read on the forward strand.
GGCAGTTTCAGTTTTCAGCCGATGGCGTGGAGCAATGAAGCCGAGCAGTCCGTGGCCAAGATCAAGGTGCTGCCGTGGGACGGCTTCGTGCCGGTGGACGATGCGCTCGAAGATGTCCGCCCGAAAACCGATCAGGTGGTGCAGGCCGACGGCGACCGCGGCGTGGGGCGGATCGAAAGCATGACCGCCGACAAAGTGCAGATCGGCCCGACCTCGGTGCCGCGGGCAAACGTGGTGATGCTGCGGTTCGCGCGGTCCGAGACGGTGCCGGATGAAGACCCGCCGCTCGGCCGGGTGCGGCTCGCGCAGCGCGGGGAGTTTGAAGTCACGTCGCTCGGATTCCAGGAGGGGAAACTGCGGGTCGGAACGCATTTTGGCGGCGAGCTGATGCTGGCCGCGACGCAGGTGCGCGGCCTCGAGTTTTCCAACCTCGCGCCGCTCGCCGGCCAGCCGCTGGACGTGCTCCTTTTCAAAAACGGCGACCAGCTCCGCGGCGCGCTCGGCGCGTCCCCGAGCGGCCAGAAACTGCGCTGGCAAACCAGCCCGGCCGCGACCCCTGTGGAGCTGGATGTGGCGCGGCTCGCCGGCGTGCAGCTCGCCCCGCGCGGGGAGCGCCCCGCAGGGAAGACGGGCGTGCTGGCGCGCTGCCGCAATGGCGATCTCGTGGCCGGCAATTTCGTGGCGCTGGACCAGGAACAGGTCGCGCTCGACAGCGGCGCGGCGGGTCGCCTGACGCTCCCGCGCGACCGCGTGCAGGCGCTCTACTTTTCCCACGAAGGCAAGCTGCCCGTGCTCGATGGCGCGGCGGAGCACGAGGTCTGGGAGAAGGGGCTGAACCTCAACCCGAACCAGGCCGGAGCCGCGAAACAGCCCAAGCCCGCCGCGCCGCCGCCCAGCCGCTGGTCCTACTTCGACGGCGTCTTCGCGGTGAAACGCGCCGCGGCGCGCGGGCGGGAGAACAACGACGGCACGGTCGCTCTCGGCCGCATCGTGGAAGGCATGCCGGCGCGCGTGGAGTTCAGCTTCGAGGTGGCGGGCAAGGCGAACCAGGTCTTCGTGACCGCTCAGCTTTTCTCCGAACCGAACAACCTCGGCTACATGATGCAGCTCCATCCGGGCGGGCTTTTCATCTACGACACCGGCGCGCAGCAGCGTCGCGGGGGGCAGCAGCAGCAGGTGCAGATTCAGTTTGGCGACAAAGTGAAGGCCGACGCGACGCGGTATCGCATCCGCATCCTGGCCGACCGCCCGACCGGGCGGATGACGGTGCTGCTCAATGACACGGTGGTGGGCAGCTTCGGGCCGAAAGCGGGCGCCGCGCCGCGCAATCTCGGCACCGGTCTGGCGCTCATGCCGCAGCAAAACATGGCCTGCACTTTCTCCCATCTCTGGGTCGCGCCGTGGAACGGCCAGCTCCCCGGGACCGGCCCCGCACCGGCCGCGGCGGCGGACAGCGTGCTGCTCGCGAACGGCGACGAAACGCAGGGCACGGTGGGCAGGGGCACGCCGGAGATGGTGCAGATGGAATCCGAAGTGGGCCCGCTCGAGGTGCCGGTGAGCCGGCTGACGATGGTGGAATTCGGCAAGCGTGCGATGGAAAATCAGGAGGGCGTGCGGCTGCGGCTGACGGATCGGAGCGTCATCACGGTCAGCGCGTATCGCATCGAAAATGACATGCTGATCGCGCAGAGCGCGATGCTCGGGGAGATCCAGGTGCCGCTGGCGGCCGTGCAGGAAATCGTCTTCGGGCGGCTGGCGCAGCCGAAGGGGGAGGCGAAGCCGGCCAGCCCGGTGCGGGCGTTGCCGGGTGCGATCATCAAGTGGTGATCGGTGAGTCGGGGCAAGCCGCCGATCACCATTTAGCATTCACCCGCCGAGCCGCTCCGCCGCGAGGAGGATGCCCGCGGCTTTGTCGAGCGTTTCCTGCCATTCCTGCTCGGGGACGGAGTCGGCGACGATGCCCGCGCCGACGTGAAAGTGCGCGCGGTCGCTTTCCACCACGACGGTGCGGATGGCGATGTTGAACTGGCTTTCGCCATTGAACCCGAACCAGCCGAGCGCGCCGGTGTAGAGCCCGCGCGGCACGGGTTCGAGTTCCGCGATGATCTCGCGGGCGCGCTTTTTCGGTGCGCCGGTGATCGAGCCGCCGGGGAAGCAGGCGCGCAGCGCGGCGACGTGATCGACCTCCGCGCGGAGCCGCCCCTCGACGGTGGAGACGAGGTGAAAAACCTGCTCAAAGCTTTCCAGCTTCAACAGCTCGCGCACCGCCACGCTGCCGTATTCGCAGACGCGGCCGAGGTCGTTGCGCTCGAGATCGGTGATCATCACCAGCTCGGCGGCCTCCTTCGGCGAGGTGCAGAGTTCGTAAGCGGAGAGCGTGTCGGCGTCGGGCGCGGCGCGGCGCGGGCGCGTGCCTTTGATCGGGCGCGTGCGAATGGCGCGGCCCGACATTTTCAAAAAATGCTCCGGCGACGACGAGAGCAGCGCCCGCCCGCCGAGCGCGAGATAGGCGGCGTGCGGCGCGGGCGAGTAGTGGCGCAGCGCCTCGTAGAAAGCGAAGGCGTCGCCCCGCCACGGCGCGGTGAAGCGGTGCGCGAGATTCACCTGATAGATGTCGCCCGCGGCGATGTACTCCTGCGCGCGGCCGACCATCGCGCAGAAGCGTTCGCGCGTGATCTCCGGCGTGAACTCCAGCCGCCCGCCGGCCGCGGGCTCCGGCGCTTCCGCCCGCGCGATTTTCTCCCAAAGCGCGCCGACTTCATGCCACGAGTGGTCCGCGTGGCGGTAGATCAGCACGTCTTCGTAAAAGCCGAATTGGAACGCGCCGCCATATTCCACAAAGCCCGCCGCGCACCCGGCGGGCAGGCCGTCGTCCGGCACGCCCGCCTCCTGCCGCGCCGCCAGCCCCGCGCGCAACCGCGCCCAGTCCGCCGGGGTCTGGCCGGCCACGGTTTCCACCGGCGCCGCCGCCACCAGCGAAAGCTGCGCGCTTTCCCCGCCCTCCAGCGCGGTGTCGAAAAAGACGAGCCCCGGCAGATGCCGCGCACGCGCCGCGACCTCGGCCGGTGAAAGGTCGAGCGCGAGCGGACGCGGGGCGCGGGTGAGCAGGGACACGCGGCTCGCCTTGCGCGAGGAGCCCGCCCTTTTCAAACGAAATCTTTCCGCTATCGTCGCGCCCTGCCATGAAACGACTCACCGTTCTGCTCGCCGCCACGCTGCTCACCGCGCACCCGCTTTTCGCCGAAGACAAAGCCCCGGCCCTGCGCGCCACGCCCTCCGACACCCCGCGCGAACCCAGCGCCCCCGGAGGCGACCGCCTGGAACTGATGCCGACCAAGCCCGCGCAGATCATGCCGCCGCCGGCCGGCCTCCCGCTCATCCCCGAGATCCCCATGCCGGTCGAAAGGCCACCCGCCCGGAGCAGCACGGAGAGCCCGATTCGGAAGCGGGATTCCGCCACCGCCGATGCCGAGGACGCCGTGAAACAGCGCATCCGCCTGCGCGAAGTGAAGACCAAAGCCCAGCGCGAACCCGCCATCCAGGCCGAGTGGGACCGGGCCGGGGCGATGAAAACCGACTACGAAAAGCGCGACGCGATGAAGGCCTTCTACCGTCTGCTTTATGGCCGCATGACGAAGCTCGATCCCTCGCTAAAAACGCCCATCGACGCGCTGCTCCAGCAATCCCTCGCCCGCCTCGACCAGAGCAAAATCGCGCCCACCCAGCCGCCCGCCGCGATCGCCTCCGGCCCGCGCGCCGCGCGCTGAACAGGGAGCGAGAAAATACCATTTGTCCGCACCCGGAACTCGGCTACTCTCCGGCCCTCCTCAAAACGGCGCTATCGTCTAGGGGCCTAGGACACTGCCCTCTCAAGGCGGGGACACGGGTTCGAATCCCGTTAGCGCTACTTGTATCTATCAGGGTTTGCGGATGATTTTGGATTAGGCGTGGCAGAAACGTGACAAACTTCGCGGGATTTGCCCTGTGAAAACGAAACGTCTCGAAGTCAAAAAAGGGAATATCTCCGTTCTGATTTACGAATTCTCCGACGGTCGCTAGTGCGTGGATACGTTGCTCGGAAAGAAACGGAAGAGGATCACGCGCACGTAGCATGATGTCCCAGGCGCCTTGCGCTGGTTCCAGCGCAGGTTTGCAAAGCAAACTCCGTGAACCCTCCATCGCAGTCTAAACGATTGCATCCGTGTTGTTCTGGCGGCGGCAACCGGCGCGGCGAGGACACCGGAGAAAAATGTCCGGCTCTAGCCGCACCGGTTGTGAAGAACTCGTCTGCGAGTTATTCAAGCCGCCGGAAACCACCCCGGTGCGTTGGGCGTTCCGAAGCCGGAGTCGCGTGTTTCGAGTCTGTGGAATTCGCACTCTCAAGCAGTGCCGACATGAGGGAGCGGCGTTGCCCTTGTGAAATTCTGACGATCTCGCCGAAACGATCCAGGTTGCCATTCGCGGTGCAAATGCAGAATGAGTCATATCCTACCGCTCTCAAGAACACCGCCATAGGGCATTTAATGAAGGGTGGCAGAGCCGTTAAAACCACACAACTTCATCGCTCGCAACATTCACCGTCTCCGGTTGCGTGCGAAACTGACGCAGGAGCAACTGGCGGAACTCGCCGATGTTGACCTGCGCTCGTTGCAGCGGATTGAAGCCGGCTCTTGGAATATGACCGTCGATTATCTCGGGCGCTTCCAAACGGCGCTTTGCTGCAAGTGGCGGGATTTGCACAAGGGACTGGACTGATTCACCCGGCAGGAATGGAACGAGGCAACTTTTCAGAAGCGGTTCGCGCGGCGTGCGCAAGCTGGTGGTCTGTGCAAATCTCGATCTCGCACGTCCACCCATCCAAGGAACCGCGTGGTTTGCGTAGGGTCGCCTTTAAGCCAAGGCGCGAACCTTCGTGGCACGTCCATCGAAGGCAAAGGAGGAGGACACGGAAACCACAAATCTCCCGTGCGTTTCGTTTTGCGCTCAAACGGGCGCACATGCCGAAACCGCTGCCGATACTGCTCATGCCGCGCGCAGCGGCATGCTGTATAAGAATCTCATTGGAGCGGAAATCAGGAAAAGGCGGGACCGTCTCGGATTGGAGTCAATCCGACCTGGCGGTGAGGTTGCAGCTTGCCGGTTTGGACATTGATCCCAGCCAGCTCCCGAAGATCGAATGCCACTTGGTTCACGTCAGCGATTTCGAGCAACTGTATTTTGTGCGCATCTTCAAAGTGAGCTGCAACGACCTCCTTCCAAGCGTCGGTCCACTGGAAAAGATCAGTGACTTTCTGGCCCGAACGATGGAACGAAAGCGGGCACCGATTCCGAGGGGCAAGAGGTCGAAGAAAGGGAAACCTGCAAAGAAAAATAGCCGCTCCGCACCTGTAAATCGAATGACTTGGGAAGAAATCGTTACTCTCCTCATCTCCTACCAACAATCCGTGCATGTCATTCGTGGAGACGGGTTGGACGCGGTGAGCCTGCAACTCGCCCGACAGCTTGGTTCTTTTCGATCAAATCGAGCGGAAGACTGAACATCGGTATTTATGAAGGCGACGACCGTCGCCCGGTAAGAACACGCACCATCCCGCTGGTGGAATTGGAGCCGAGCATTTTGCGAAGTGAAATTGAGGGCGCTTTGGAAAACCAAGCCGTTGCGTTGCTTGATCTCGGCGCTGTGAATGATTTTCTCAAACGCCTGGATGGCCGGAAGCGATTTTAGGCTGGCGAATTTTTCGCGCGGTCACGCGCGCAACCGATGTGGCAGCGCAGCATCGCGAGCAGAGATGGAATCTTTGCGTGGTGGATGCCCGCCCCCGCACACAACGCGCCTCACCTCACCGCGCATCGCCACTTCCAATCTTCCAATGCAACAGAGATCCCGCAGAATCTCGCGCACCCAATAGTGCCGAGTCTCCACGGCATTCGGTGAGTCCCCAACGTGCTAGCGATCTCTGCGTGGCCCCCTGATACTCAAGAGCAGAACCGTGGAGAGTAGGGTCATGAAGGAGCGCCTGAATCACTTCGCGCGCGGCGCTGGCGAGGTCGCGGCGTTCGGCGGTTTCGGATGGGGAGTCGCCGGGCGCGGGAAGGTTTTCGCCCAATGCAGGCTTATCCCCACCGTCATAATATTCAAAGGAGACGGTGGGATGGCGCCCGGGCCATCGGACAAGGTTGCGGCAGACGTTCGTGCCGATAGTGAAGAGCCACGTCGAAAATGTCGCGGGAGGATGATTGATGCGCGCGAAAGTTTTCTGGGCGAGGTCGAGATCGTCTTGCTCGTTGCCAGTGTAGCGCATGATGAAGGCAACCAGCGGCCGTTGTCACCCTGTTGTCATACAGCCGTCACTCAGCCGGGCTCTCGGTTCGGATTGTGTCATTCGCGCCATATTCGACCCCCGATCTTAACAATCGGCAGCTTTCGCCACATCTGGGGCACCACTAGGGATTGGTGTAGTTACCGAATGCCCTGCCGGCGTTCGGGAATCCTCGCTTAACCATTTACCCGTAGCAGTCCCGCATTTCCTGAATCAGACACGCGGCCCCTTTCGCCCTCGGACGGAGAGGTCGCGTAAATTTCACCATCTACACCGCCCTGCCGCTCCGCGGGCGATCCCATTCCATTGCGCAATCATCACACCAATTTCCACCTCAGTCACGGCTTCGGCTCCGCGCTTGTTGCGACGATGCTGGCTGGCTGGCTCGGTTGCCCTACGGCAGGAGCGGCAACCACCGCTCCCGCCACGCAGGTCTCGCCCCAGCCCGTCAGTGCGGTCTCGGCGGGCGCGGGGCCGCTCTACATCAAGGAGTATCGGGTCGAAGGGGCGCATCTGCTCAAGGAGGGAGAGATTGCCGAAGCCGTTTATCCCTATCTCGGGCCGGGCCGGACGCCGGATGACATCGAGCAGGCGCGGGCGGCTTTGGAGAAAGTGTATAAGGACAAAGGGTATCAGACGGTGTCCGTCCAGATTCCGCAGCAGCCCTTGGGCAG
>JAYWEB010000295.1:0-3691 GCA_043779575.1 Chthoniobacter sp.
TGTGCATGATTGGTGACTAAGGCTGCGTGGATGGATTTCCGGTGACAATGATTTCGCGATAGACGTTCGCACCCGCCGGGCCGTTGTGAAATGCGAGACGCACTGCGACGACGCCGGAAGCAAGTGGGGATGCGGCTTTGCTGGTGATGTGGATTTTGCTCGCTACGCCTTGCGTCTCGAATTTCGCGGCGGTCAGCGGCTCGAATTTCTCCGGCGCGGCGGCGCGGGCAACGAGCACCTCGTAGTGCTGGCTGGCGCGTCCGTCGCTATGTCCGGCGAAAGTGACGAGGCTGGTGATGTCGTAGCCTTTCGGGGCGTGAGCGGTGTCGAGCTGCGCGGTGAAAGTCGCGCCCTCGGCGTAGGCGCGATAGGTCTTGCCGTCGTTGAGCGTCTCGCTGCCGCCGGAGCCATTGAGGGTGGTGCCGTTGCGGAGCGGCTCGGCGGTGGTGGCGCCGCTGTCCGCGCCCGCGCCGGTGTCGGCGAGCGTGGCCTTTGCGAGGAGGTTGTTTTTGGGCAGATCGGCCTCGAAGGCTGCGGCGTCGCTGTCGTCGCTGCTGGCAGTGATGACGATGGGCGCGCCAGCCGCAGAGAGCGTGCGCTGACCCGCGAGGCTCTCGGGTTTGGGCAACGCGAGCGCGAGCGGCTGCGACCAGTCCTCAGCGAGCACGCGCACCGGCCCGAGCAGGCCACTCGGGAGCAGCGGGGAGTCTTTGGTAAAGTAGTTCCACGTCGTGAAACAGAAGCGGCCTTTCGACGGGCGCGGCTGGTTTTTTAGGAACCAATCGGGGAACTCTTTCAGGAACTTCCCGGCCCCCATGTGACCGGGTAGCCATTCGCAATCCGGCGGCTCCTGCTCGTCGCCGATGAGCCGGTTCGCCCAAGTATTCGTCACTTCGATTTCGAGCGCATTGCCACTCGGGCGCAGCACGCCGGGCGGCACGCTGACGCTCCACGGCGAGCACCACGCGACGCCGAGGTCGCGGCCATTCACACGGACGCGCGCGATACTCTTCACGGTGCCGAGCGAGAGTTGCGCGGCGGTGCTGGCGGTCGGGGCGTCGAATGTCTTCCGATACGTCGCCGTGCCGCTGAAATACTTGATCCCCGGCTCGGCGTGCTGCGTCCAGTCGGTGAGCGTGTCAAACTTCACCGGCCCCTTCGGCCCGCCCCATTTTGGATCGAACGTCACCTCCCACGCCCCGCTGAGTTCCGTCACCGGCTTCAGCGCCGGTTGGTTTCCGCCACTCGCTTTCGCGCCCGATTTTTTCCGGAAAACCACGAAGCCGCTCTGCGCCGGAGCGAAGGTCAGCGGGATGAGCGTGCGCCCGTCGCGCTCTTCGAATTGCGGCAAGTCGCGCATCGTGCCCGTCACCGCGTCCCACCATTCCGGCTGTCGGCCCGCCACCGCGAAGCTGCACCACGCCTCGCCGCCGGTGCGCGCGGTGTTTGCCACAAAGAACACGTCCGTCTCCGCGCTGCGCCGGTGGATGCTTTTCACCTTCACACCCTCCGCTGCGACCGCGCTGAAATCCCCGCGCGCCGTCGCCGACGCGCCCCATTGCAGCAGCGCCTGGCAGCGCGTCCAGTAGCGCACCATCGCCTTGCCCGGCTCCCACCACGTCTGCGTGCGGTCAAAGTGCGTGCCCCAGCGGCCCATCGTGTTGCCCGGCTGATAGAGATCGTCCCACGGCTGCGGCGTGTAGCGGTGCAGGATGAAGCGGTTCACGCCCGCGCAAAAAGCCGCGTCGCCCATCGGCTTCAGCCACGCGGGCGTCTCGCTCCACTGGCTGTCTGCGGGGTCCCCAGTGAATGCCTCGGCCTCCACGATGTTCTGCCCACTCTTGCGCAGAGCGGCGACGGTCGAGTCCAAGTCTAAACCATTAAAATTCCCGCCATTGGTCCAAAACTCCGTCATCACCGTAGGCACCAGCGGCATGATCTCCACCTGCCGCCAAGGGCCGCCGTAGGGCTCGCAGGAAAAAGTAAGCCCGGCCTCGCGCAGCATCCGTGACGTGACGCCGAAATGCGCGTCGCGGTAGAGGTCCTTGATCGTCGCCTCGAAGTCGCCACGGAATTTCCCCGTCTCCGCCTCGCTGCCGACGGTGCGCTTCGCAAAAGTCGCGAGGAACGGCGTCAGCTCGTAGCCGCGCCGCGCCGCGAACTCCGCGCGCATCTTCGGCGTCCACGTCGGCGTGCCCGCCTCGTAGCTATCCACGTGGACGGAGTGAAAGCCCGTGCCGATCAGGTCGCCGAGATGTTTTTTGATCTCGCCGATGACGTGATTCATGTGAAACGCCACCGCCTCAGCACTCATCTTATCGCACTCGAAACCATTCGCCGCCCACTGCGAAGGCTGCATCAGCGTGCCCATCGTCGTGTGGCCGAAGCGATAGATCACCCACTGCCCGGCGGGCGCGTCCCACTCCAGCTTCCCATCCGCACCGACTTGCTTGCTCAGGTCCATGATCTTGTCCTTCGCCACCACGCCATCCGCAGGCATCGCGAGCACCGCGATGTCCTTGTAGTAAGTCTTCCGCGCCGGGATTTCCGGCATATCCACCTTGCCAGTCGCAGGGTTATAAATGGGAAATGCTTGCACCGCGCGCGGGTCCACCGTCGGGCGGTCCAGCACCACCTTCACCCGCGAGCCACCGGCCACCGCCTGCTGGGAAAAGCAGACTTGCTGCATCGTCAGTTCGGGCGTGATCCACGCGCCGCCGCTCGTCTCGTAGCCCGGCCCGTTGAACATCCCAAACTCCATCCCGAGCCGCTTCGACTCCACCGCCGCATGCCGCACCAGCACCCACCACGGCTCCGTCCACGCCACGATTTCCGGCGTCGGGCTTTTGCCAATCGGATGCGCCCACGGCGTCGTCACATCCGCGAGGCTAAACATCAGCGTGCGCCCGTAACCCGCGCCGTGCAGCGCCTCGAGATCGCGCGTGATCGCCGCCTTGCTGTTGTTGCAGCCCATCCACATCCACATCACACCCGGACGCGCCGCAGGCGGCGGATTCGTGAACGCCGCGTCGAGCGAATCAGCAAACGCCCCAGCCGGAACGTAGCTGAGTAAAACTGCGGCAATGACGAAGGGTAGATAGGTGGCGCGAAGGATGGATTTCATAATGTAAGAGAATGTGACTTTATTCTAAGTTCGAAAAGGTGCGGCTTCGCCTGACCGAGCCGACGAGTTTCGACGATAGTGGCGCGCCACGTTCGCGAGCAAGTTTGGACTCGTCCGGCTCCAATTCCAGATATTGTGTTCGCTCTCGTTCGCTCTCGTTCGCTCTCGTTCCCATAGTTAGCGAAGCGCTTTGGGAACGTCGGCTGGCTGCCGGGCAGCCACTCGTGCGTGGAGTTGCAGCGGCAGTGCTCGGGGGATGCGACCCAGCCGCGCCGGACCGGGTGGGCGTGGATGGAGCCGATCTTCTGTATCATCGTCTGGTCCGAGCAGATGGCCTGCGGATGGCAACCTTCCTGCCAGTGCTGCTAGGTGCTGCGGGTCTTGTGCGCGGCCTAGCCGACGGCGAGGAGGTCGAGCAGCCAGGTGCGCCGCTCGGCGGCGAGCTGGGCGAGGAGTTTGCCGGCGGTGAATTTCTTCCGGTCGGCCATGACGCGCGGGAGAACGGCGGCATGGACGACGGCGTGAAAGTGATTCTCCATGATGACCCACGCGGAGAGCCGCAGCCCT
>JAYWEB010000296.1:0-9149 GCA_043779575.1 Chthoniobacter sp.
CGTTCTGACCATCCCCGGTGCCGCGGGCGTGAAAGCAATTTCCTATCAGCCAAAGCGCGCAGGCGGCGCGCACTGACCTGTCCAATCATTGCTTCCTTCGCCACCAACCAATGTTGCACTTCAAAGTTGAGCCTAGGCCCATTCGTGATCGGGGAATCAACGTTTCCCAGCGTAAATGATGAGTGCGATGACATAGACGACTGCGAAGAAGATGGCCGACAACATGCCACCGAAGAGAACGTAAAAGAGCAAGCGATCTCCGAAGGACAGCGCCGCGTGTGAGCGAAATACGCTGGCAATGCCAACAAGCCCGCCAAATGTGGCAGCTTTGTATGCGGCGGGTAGTGCCTGCTGCCATACTGAACATGAGTCGGGAGAACGAACTTCAGGCGGTACAGGGTGAGTAACTGCGGGTGCAGTTACTGATGCTCCGCACGACGGACAGATCACACGACTACCGGCTGCCTTGGGATGGCTGGGAATGCGAAAGCTACAATGGACACAGAAGAATCCGGGCGTCTCGTGGGAGCGTTCGGATGGCGCCGCGGTTGGCGGAGTTGAAGAGAATGCTTGGGACTGAGCCGCGGTCGCTGGAGCAGCATTGCTCGGTTGAGATGCAGGGAGCCGAGCTGAAATACCCTTCATCAAGGCGTCGATTTCTCGCGTTGCCTTGTTTAGTGCGTCTGCGCTGGCGTCGTCGCGGTTCATGCGGTCATTTCTCCAATGAATTCGGTCTGCCGAGATAGACATTGTAGCCGACACGTTCGTGCTCGATTGGGCCGTCAATCGTCTTCTCGACAAACTTGCAGATCTCCTTGTTGAGCGCCCACCACCGGAAGTAAAGCTCTGCGAGTGCCTGATGGTCAGTAACCAAATCGCGCCCTCGGTAGGTCAGGGAAGTCATGTCTCCGTGGGCGGGGCCACAACGGAGGTCATGGATTTCTTGGAGGTCGTGTGCGATAGACTCGTCGAATACATCGAAAGCTGGTTTGATGAGCCCAAACGCCTGATGGAAGCTTATGCGACGAACGCGCTTCGCGAGCTGCTCCCGATACTTGTCGTCGCGGCCCCACACGAGCCGCGAAAGCTGACCGTAAAGAATATCCTGAAGCCTGCGCTCAAGATGTGCATCAAGGTCAAGGACGATAGAACGCACGAGATGCTGGGTCGCGGTAAGTCCCCCAGTCCACTGGCCAACGCGACGGTAAACCTCCTCGGGAGAGTCAGCACCGATTAGCTCAGCATGGTCTATCTGTTTCTCGTCCATTTCGGGATGCGCGAGCAACTCCTAGACCTCAAGCTCAGCGCTACAGCGCATGGTTAGCCGTTGCGGTCATTGCGAATTGTCTTTCGGGTTCTTGGATTTGGTTCCAAAGAACTGCTCGAAGATGCCTCCGTCTCCACCTCCGAAGATCTTCTTGAAGATGTCGAAGGGATCAGCGGGCGGAATTGGGGCTTCGTGTGTTGGCATCGTTGCCGGTTTTGTTGATTGACTTGCGTCTGGCGTTTGGACCGGTGGCGTTTGTTCCGGTGGGTTGACAGTTCCACGTCGGTTAATTGCTGTAATGCGTTCTGACAGCGGCTGGCTTGGTGGTGGAGGCGATGGAGTAGTCTCTGGTGGAGCCGTTGGTGACGGCGGAGGCGTGGGGCAACTGCGTTGCAAATCACCAAGGTTCGCAAAACCGTTATTCTCGTTGAGCGCATCTGACGGTTCAGCCTCCGCATAAGACATGCGAAGCCGTTCTCCGAGTGTGCTGCGCATATACCGGGCTGCATCAGCGTCATCGGCTTGGTCTTTGTTTCCCGTTGCGCGCTTGGGGCCGCGTGGAGAGCAAAAGCAGCCGTCATAAAATGCTGCCCCGCATTTAGGGCAGATGTTTGCTTGTTCCATTTCCTCGCTGTTCATGTGCGCGTAGCAACGGCTAATTTGTTCATATACGACTGTTTTTTGCGTCGCATATGGCATGAGCGGTAGGCGAACGGATGGAAGCGGTCAATCACCATTGCGAAGCTCTGGGGAAAGCGCGGAAGGCGCGGCGGCGGCATTTCCCTCCGGTGACGGGGAAGGCGGACGGGCGGCGGCGGCAGTCGCAGATGAGGCCGGCACCGGGTTTCGCCTGGCACGTGAAAGGGGTCAGAGCTTACTATTGATACTTGGGTGACTTGGCCGGTATTCCCGTGGCCATGCCCCGACCGCTTCGGATTGAGTATGCTGGCGCGATTATATCATGTGATCAATCGCGGGGACCGACGCGAGGCGATCTATCGCGACGACGAGGATCGCGCGACTTTCCTGCACACCTTGGGCGAAGCGTGCGGCAAGACGGGCTGGCAGCTCCACGCCTGGTGCCTGATGGGCAATCACTTTCACCTCGTGCTGGACCGCAGGCGAATCTCGTGGCCGGCATGGGCTGGCTGCTGGGGACTTTCATCGGGCGGTTCAACCGGCGGCACCGGCTGAGCGGACATCACTTTGGCGGGCGTTACAAAACGCAGCACATCGACGGGCGCAGCGGGGCCTACCTGGTGACGGCGTGCGACTACGTGCATCTGAACCCCGCGCGCGCCGGGCTGGTGCGCGCGGAGGAACCGCTGGAGACCTGGCGGTGGAGCAGCTATCCGGGGTATCTGCGTCCGCGGTTGCGGACGCCCTGGCTGCGTGTGGACCGGGTGCTGGGCGAGCACGGGCTGCAGGCGGATGGGGCGGGTGATCGACGCGAGTATGCCCGGCGGGTGGAAGCGCTGCGCCAGGACGGCAACGGGGAGGCTCCGGAGATGAAACGCGGCTGGCGCCTGGGGGCGGAGGACTTTGTGGAACGGCTTGGGCGGGCCGGCGCGAGCGGGGAACGGGCCGCGGAACGCCACGAAACCGACGAGCAACTGGCCTTGCGGATCGTGCGCGCAGCATTGGCGGAGGCGGGAATCGCGGAAGCGGAATGGCCCGCGATGCCGAAGGGGGATCCGCGCAAGGTGGCGATCGCCAGCCGGCTCCGCGCGGAGACGCCCATGACGCGGATGTGGATCGCGGCGCGTCTGGCGATGGGGAGTGCAAGCTACCTGTCGGCACTGTTAAAATCGCGAGTGGACGATAGTAAGCTCTGACCCCTCGCTCTTACACGAGCAGCGCCGAATTTGTCGCGGCGATGGAGGACGTGCTCGCAGTCTATGCGCGCGCGCCCGATCCGGCCCGGTCGTTGGTGTGCCTGGACGAATGCACCAAGCAACTCACCCGCGAAGTGCGCGCGCCCCAGGCCGCTGCGCTTGGGCAGCCTGCGCGCGAGGATTACGAGTATGAGCGCAACGGAGTGGCGGCGATCTTTTGCGCGGTGGCACCGCATCTGAGCTGGCGCTGCCTTGAGGAGCGCGAACGCAAGACCCGCTGCGACTACGCGGCGTTCCAGCGGGCGCTGGCCGACGAGCATTTTCCGCAAGCCGAGCGCATCGTGCTCGTGCAGGATAATCTCAACACCCACAGCCCGGCGTCGCTCTACGAAGCGTTTCCACCCGCGGAGGCCGCGCGGATCCGGGCGCGCTTCGAATTTCACTTCACGCCCATGCATGGGAGTTGGATGAACATCGCGGAAATCGAACTGAGCGCGCTGGCCCGCGGCTGCCTGGCCCGGCGCCTCCCCGACCGCCCCACGCTCGCGCAAGAATTGCGCGCCTGGCAGCGCGACCGCAATCAAGCCGCCACCGGCATTCGCTGGCAGTTCACCACCGCCGACGCCCGCGTGAAGCTCATCAAACTCTACCCATCATCTCACGACTGACGTTGCACTAGAGGCAAGCCCGAGCCTTCCACCAACAAGTGACGAAAATCCACAGGCCACCGCGCCTGCTCAAGATCGCCTGGCAGGGTGCCGACAGTCCTTTGAAGCCCTGCGCCGATCCTGCCCCGAATGATGTTGGCAAAACAAAGAGTCGGCCCGCCTTACGGCAGACCGGCTCTTTTGAGAGAGGCAACGACCGCTTATTTCCGCTGGCGGCGGAGCGCCGCCGCGAGGCTGGCGATGCCTAGCAGGGCGGCCGAACTCGGTTCGGGAACATTGTCAAACGCCACGCCCGCGATATTCGGGCGCGTGCCGCCTGTCACAGAAAGGACGATCGGATCAGTGCCCGCGTCGATGGAGAACGACTGATACATCATCCCCGGCCCTGACGGTCCGCCAGAGGTGACCGCTGCCGCGGAGCCGGTGGTTCCGGCATTGAGGGAAAGGGTATGCACACTGTCCCAGCCGTCGTCGCTGGAAACGCCAACGAGGATCGTCATGAGGAAAGCCTGGTTGGTCAGCCGCGTAAAGGTCATGGTCTGCCCCGCGCCTGGGTCTTCATCCCAAAGCAGCGCTGGCGTATCCGTCAGCGCATTCCCGTTGGCCGGTTCCTGGAGCACTCCAAAATTCCCATTTCCAGACCAGAGATCAAAGTTTCCCGCCACGGCGAGACTCAGGTAGGCAGGGAGAGAGTAGTCGTTGTTGGCGTTGGCGATGGAGGCGTCGTAGCCGCCGTTGGTATAGTCACCCGAGACCACATTGACGCCGAAAAGCACATAGCCATCGGTTCCGTATTGCAGATCGGCCTGCGTCGTGGCAGCAGTCCGCCAGAACGAGCCTGTGGTGGCATCAAGGCTGGCGGCAGTCACCGCTGCTTGCGCATTCGGAGTAAGGCCGAGCAGGGCACTGGCACCGACGGAAAGGATGAAGACTGCGGTGCGGAATTGAATTGGGTTTTTCATGTTGTTGTTTCTGAGTGGGTTTACTGCTGTTTTTTGGGGGTTGTTCGGAATTGAGCGCCCTACCGCTGGAGCCAAGCCAGACCCTTACTACCGCGACCTGCGCGATGCGAAAGGCTGCGGTATCCACGAACAACCGACGAAAATCCACATCGCCTCCGAGGACGAGCCGCCGCTACTCACCGCCGGATGCGGTAGGCGGAAGGCTTCATGCCGATGCAGCGCATGAAGGCGCGGGAGAAGACGACGGCGCTGCTGTAGCCGACCATTTTTGCGATGGTTTCCAGCTTTTCCTCCGTGCCTTCCAGCAGCTCCTGCGCGTGCTGCATGCGGATGAAAGTAAGGTGCTCCATCGGGCTGCGGCCCAGCTCGTGATGGCAGATGCGGCGCAGATGCTCGGGGCTGACGTGGCATTTCGCGGCCAGCGAATCGAGCTTCCACGGTTCGGCGGTTTGCGCGCCCACTTCCTCCCAGAGCCGCCACAGCCGCTCATTGCCGCGCCACGCGCTGGCGAGCCGCCGAGCGTGGGCGTGGGCGAGATTCACCCAGTGGTGGATGACCGCCGGATCGCGCGCCTGCGCCCACTCCGCGCGCAGCCCGAGCAGCACGCGCCCGAGATCCTCGGCACCCGAGGCGACCCGCAGCGGCGAGGTCACGCCGACCAGCGGGCGCACCCACGTCGGTTCGTCGAAGCGCAGCCACGCGAAGTCCCACGCTTTGCCCGGCGGGGTGAAAAACGCATTCAGCACGCCGGGCGGTGCCATCACGACCTCGCCCGCCTTCACCACCTGCCAGCGGCCTTCGAGCAGGATGCACCCCTCGCCCGCGAGGCTCGCGAGGATGAAGCTGCCGACGGGCCGAATCCGCACGCGGCGGTAGGGTGCGCGCGTTTTATCGATTCCAAGCCGCGCGAGACGGAACGCGGCCAACTCGGGGAAGTCCGCGGCGTGGACCTTCCAGAGCTTCGTGCGCGACCCGTCCACGGAAGTTTCCACGAGTTTGAAATCGGCCTGTGGCATCGGCGGCGAGGGTAGCCCAACGGGCGGCGGGATGCACGCCTCGCGCTCATGGCGTCGTGCAGATGTGGATTTCCGTCACCTTGCGGCACTGGTGGGAAGCGGAAGGAACCCTACCTTGTGAGGATAAGAGGATAAAGGAAGGCAACGGTGTCCAAAATTCGGCTTACAAAGTGGCATAGAGGTGGCGCAGGGCGGCGATGGCAGGCGCGTGGTGAGGCTGGAGAAAGAGTTGCACCCGGCAACCAGCGGATGAACTTTACCGAGCGCACCGTGAGGCGCTGGAGCGTGCGCACGAGCAGCGGCAGGAGCACGTTTTCCCGGGCCAGGCGCTGCGCTTCTTTCTCCAGTCGTTGCGCGCCGGGTTAGCTCCGCATCATTGCGCACGCCGTGGACGCGGGCTAGGTCCGCCTCGCACAGGATCATCAGGTTGTGGGCCAGACACAAGAAGTGGGCCTGCATGGCTTTGGCATTGGCCGCACTCGCCCAGGCCTTGCTCTCCCCCAGTTTGTTCTTGAGTTCGTCAAAGGTCTTTTCGATCTCCCAGCGCAAGCGGTAGAGATGCGCGATGACGCCCGGCGGCAGCGTATATTCGCTGGTCAGGAAGCTAAACTCCTCGCCGCGCAACACGCAGTGGTAACGCACCCGGCGCACGCTGACGCCCTGGCTGGTCGCCACCAACTCATCAGCGAGCACGCCCGCATTGCGTGGGTCGGCGCGGTCCCAGGCATTTTCCCCGATGGGTGCGAGTTGCATGTTTTCCTTTTCCCGTCTGAGAAAGTAAAGCGCCCCGGTGTGCTGCCAAAGGTGCCACTGGCGGAAGTCGATCCCGGCCCAATCCCAGACATAAAGCACCTTGTCACTCTTGGCCGCACCCTGGCGGAGCTGGAAATGTCCGGTGGCATACTTGGTGCCATCGTCCGCGGCGGGCGTGTCATGCACGGCGGCGGCGTGAAAGTGACCGTCAGTCCGCCTCCAGCGCCGGCAGGCTGCGGGCCAGTCCGTGGGAGACCTCGGCGATCAAAGCCAGCCGGCGGGCGCTTTTGAGGGTCTCAAAGAAATAGGATAAAGGGACAGGTCAATTATCAACCCTCGAGGACGGTTCCATCCTCGTTCTCGATTCCGACTGAGGCCGCGGAGTGCACCGCGCCAGAAAAAAACCGCTGCCAAAAAATTTCCAAAAATAAAGCTTAGCCCAGCGGAGCGGACGCCATGCTCCGAAACAACCCGATGAGCGCATCCCTTTCATTGCGACCGAAAATTTGCCGAAAATTGCCTTCCCGGCCGCACATGGAACTCACGATTCATCCTTCTCCCTTCGTATTTCGTCCTTCCTCCACCCCTTTATCCCCCAGACCCCCTCACTCCCCGACGCCGATCCCCGTTCTGCCCGTCCCCGGTGCGCCGGGCGCGAAAGCAAATTCCTAGCAGCAAATACGCTGCCAGCGAAGACCCGCCCTACGCCCTCCATGAAAACCACCCGCAACTCCACCGAACGCCTCTTCCTCACCGCCAGCGCCGCCGTGCTCTGCGCGTTTGCCGTCACCCCGGCGCGCCGCGGGTTTGTCTTTTGTGCAGAGCTTCGGGAGCTTTGGCTTCGGCAGCAGGCAGTTCAATTCCCCGTACGGTCTCACTGTGGACAGCGCGGGGAATGTCTATGTCGCCGACCTCGGCAACCACCGGTTCGTGCAGCTAACCACAGTCCCCGAGCCCGCCAGCGCCGCGCTGCTGCTCGGCGGAGGCGCGCTCCTCGCCCTGCGCCGCCGCCGGAGCGGCGAAGCGTGAAGCGGCGGCGTTCCCAAGGCTCCTCATCTTTTTCCTACTAGTATTCTTTTTCCTCCTCCCCCGCCGTGGGTGGAAAAAGAAAAGGATTACGAAAAGAGCCGGCCGGGCGCGCTATTTCAGCACCACGCCGTGCTCGCGCAGCGCGCTGCAGAGTCACGCCGCAGGGGCGCTTCGCAGCGCGGTGAGAAAGGCGAGCGGTTTGCAGATGACGAATGAACAATCCGCCGCAATTTCTGCAAAGCCGCTGTCGTAAGTGACCAGGTGGGAGGCCTGGCCATTGATGGCGCAGAGCAGGAATGCGATGTCGTCCGCATCCGCGGGATACCGGCGGAGATGAAAAAAACAATCGCCACCCCTTCGCTTAAGGAAGATAAAGGGACAGGTTAATTATCACGGATGAACAGCCCCGGCACCTCACCGCCAAACGTCCAGAACAAATAGTCCACGCCATCCGCCATCCGTTTCACCACCTCGCGCACTTCGAGATTTACCACCACCTTCGTCGCATGCTTCCGCTGGATCGGTGGCGGCACATTCGGAGCTGCTGTGAGCACCGCCTTCTCCTCGCCGACGATCTCCGGGTCGGTGCCCTTCGCCGTCGCCCCCGGCAACGAAACCGTTGGAGCCGGGGGAGCTTCCGCAGAGAAAAGTGCGGGTGTGGCGGCGAGGCTCACGGCTGCGGTGATGATGGCGATGGGGAGGCGTGCGCGTTTCATAAGCCTTATCCTACACCGCAAAACCTCCACCGCTTTGACGGGAGTCAAAGATCCGCGCGAATTCTCCATCGACCCCTGCGCTCCGGGCAAAAAAACTACGTGAGAGAAGGCTCTACTTCCGTTGCAATCCGAGTGCTTTGATGCGCGAGGCCAGCGTCGTAGGCCGCATGCCGAGCAGGGCGGCGGCACCATTAGGACCGAAGATCTTCCCGCTCGTTTGGGCAAGGGCGAAGACGATGTTTTCGCGCTCGCGCTGCTTCAGATCGGCTCGGGTGAAAACCGGGGTGCCGTCGGGGATTTGCGGCGAAATTGGTGACGGTCGCGTGGCTGCGGGCGGGTCGAATTGCAGCGGCCCACCCTGGGCGAGGATCACGGCGCGCTCGACGGCGTTTTGCAGTTCGCGGACGTTGCCGGGCCAGTCGTGCGTGGCGAGTTGGCGGGCGGTGGCGTGGGTCAGTTTCGCGGAGCGGCGGTTCAAGCGTTTCGCGGCAGTGCGAAGGAAATGTTCGGCGAGGCGCGGGATGTCATCGCGGCGGTCGCGCAGCGGTGGGTTTTCGATGGGGAAAACGCTGAGACGGTAGAACAGATCCTGCCGAAAACGCCCGGCTTCGGCCTCGGCTTTCAGGTCGCGATTCGTCGCGGCGATGATGCGGACATTCACTTTGCGCGAGCGCGTATCGCCGACGCGCTCGACTTCCTGCTCCTGCACCACGCGCAGCAGCTTCGCCTGCATTGGCAGCGGGACTTCGCCGATTTCATCGAGGAAAAGCGTGCCGCCATCGGCCAGTTCAAAGCGTCCCGCCTTATCGCGCAGCGCACCGGTGAAAGCGCCGCGCGTGTGTCCGAAAAACTCGCTCTCAAAAAGCGCATCGGGCACCGCGCCGCAGTTCACCGTGATCATCG
>JAYWEB010000297.1:0-3687 GCA_043779575.1 Chthoniobacter sp.
GCCCGCGCGGGGAGTTTTTCCGACAGCAGCGAGGCGCAGAAATTCTGCCGCGGCGCGAGCTATCCGCTCGTGGTGAAAGCCGACGGGCTGGCGCTGGGCAAGGGCGTCATCATCGCGCAGAACCCGTGGGAAGCCGGGCTGGCGATCCACGAAATCATGGACGCGCGCAAGTTTGGCGACGCCGGCAGCCGCGTGCTCATCGAGGAATTTCTCACCGGCGAGGAGTGCTCCATCCACGCGCTCGTGGACGGGAAAAACTACCTCCTTTTCCCCAGCGCGCAGGATCACAAGCGCGCGCTCGATGGCGACCTGGGGCTGAACACCGGCGGCATGGGCACCTTCAGCCCGGCGGCGAAACTGGTCACGCCGGAGATCGAGGCGCGCATCCATCGCGAGGTGCTCGCGCCGTTCATCGCCGGGCTCGCCAAAGACGGGCTCGACTACCGCGGGATGCTTTTCCCCGGCCTGATGATTACCGCCGACGGCCCGAAGGTGCTCGAATTCAACTGCCGCTTCGGCGACCCCGAGACGCAGGTCCTGCTCACGCGGCTCGACAGCGATCTCGTGGAGCTGCTGGAGGCCACCATCGACGGCCGGCTCGCGGACGTGGAGGCGCGGTGGAAAGAGGACGCCGCCGTGTGCGTCGTCCTCGCGTCGGGCGGCTACCCCGGCAGCTACGCGCGCGGCCGGACGATCGCGGGCCTCGACCGCGTCGCGGACGGCATCACCGTTTTCCACGCCGGCACGAAGCGCGACGGCGACCAGACCGTGACCGCCGGCGGGCGCGTCCTCGGCGTCACCGCGCTCGCCGCGGATCTGCCCGCGGCGCGGGAAAAAGTTTACGCGGCGGTCGAGGGCATCGTCTTCGAGGGGCGGCAGTTTCGGCGGGATATTGCAGTGAAGGGGCTGAGCACCTAGCATCGCGCCACCTTATGAAATTCCCCGTGGCACCCGCGCTGGCCGCGCTCCTGCTCGCCTCCTCCGCGCTCCTCGGCGCGCAAGAGCCCGCGCCGCCCGAAACCCAACCGGACGCGCCCGCCCCGGCGGAAAAGCCGCTCGAAAAGCCCGCGGAAAAACCACCGCTGCCGCCCGCCAAGCCTGCGCCGAAACCGCCCAAGCCCACCCCACCCGGCGAGCCGCTGACCACCCGGGCGGCGGTGGATTCGCTGACCGATGCCGAACTCGATCAGGTCATTTCCCTGCTCAAAGAAAACTACATCAATCCCGACGCGCTCTCCGAAGACGACCTGAAGCGCGCCGCCGTGCAGGGCCTCATCGACCGCCTCGCGCCGGGTGCCCGCATCGTGGAGGCAGCGGTCGCGAGCGGCAGCCAGACCAGTCCGTTTCGCGCGGAAATCCTCGACGCCCGCATCGGCTACGCGCGCCTCGGCGCGGCCGGGCCGGGCAACGTGGCCGAACTCGATGCGGCGCTCGCAAACTTCACCGAGAAGAAGCTCGCCGCGCTCGTGCTCGACCTGCGCGCCACGCCGCCGAGCGCCGAGTTTGAGCAAACGGCGGAGGTCTGCCGGCGCTTCTGCCCGAAAGGCAAAGTGCTCTTTTCCGTCAAGAAACCGAACATCAAGCAGGAGCAAATCCTCACCTCGAAAGACGACCCGAAATACCGCGGCATGATGGTCGTGCTCGTGGATCGCGACACCGCCGGCAACGCCGAGATCATCGCCTCCGTCCTGCGCACGCACGTCCGCGCGATGGTCATCGGGCAGCAGACGAAAGGCGAGGCCGTCGAGTTTGCCGAGCTGCCGCTGGCCGGCGGAAAGCTGCTCCGCGTCGCCGTGGCGGAGGTCGGGCTGCCGGATAATGTCGCCGTCTTTCCCGGCGGCGTGAAACCGGACCTCGCCGTGGAGGTGGCGCAGGAGACGACGAATGAAGTGCTCAAGCGCGAACTCGAAAAAGGCGTCGGGGAGTTCGTCTTTGAAACCGAGCGCCCGCGGCTGAACGAAGCCGCGCTCGTGGCCGGCACGAACCCGGAACTCGACGCCATCCAAGCTCTGCAGAAGGCCAGGGGCGAGAGGCCGAAGCCGCCGCTGCGCGACGCCGCCCTCCAGCGCGCCGTGGATTTCATCACGACGATCGCCATTTACGAAAAGAAGCCCGCGGCAAAGTAGCGGCGGCGAGCGGGATGGGTGCGCTCTGCCCAGGCTGCCGTGGCGCGGTTCTGGGATTGCAGCGCGGGTGGCGGACACCGGCAGCGGGATCAAATCCGCAGACCTCGCGAAATTGTTCCGGCCGTTTCAGCAGGTGGACACGGGACTTTCGCGCAATCACGAAGGCACGGGGCTGGGGCTGGCCATCTGCCGGAAGCTCGCGACCATGCTGGGCGGCACCGTGGACGCCGCGAGCGAGTGGGGACGGGGGAGCGTATTCACTTTCACCCTGCCCGCAGAACCGCTAACGCCCCCGGAGAGCAAGGTGCAGCCATGAAAGTCCTCCTCATCGAAGACAACGAACAGAACCGCTATTTCGCGACGTTTCTCCTGGAGCGGCACGGCTGCTCGGTGGTGCATGCCGCCGATGGCCCCGCCGGGATCGCGCGCGCGGGGCAGGAAGCGTTTGGCCTGATCCTGCTCGATATCCAATTGCCGGGGATGGATGGCTACGCGGTGGCGCAGGCTTTGCGAAAAATCCCCGGCCTCGCCGCGATGCCGATCATCGCCGTGACGTCCTACGCGATGGCTGGCGACCGCGAGAAAGCGCTCGCCGCCGGTTGCAGTTATTACATCGAGAAACCGATCGATCCCGAGACGTTCGTGGCGGAGGTCATGAGTCATCTCGGCCCGCCGATCTAGGAAGACACCGCTATGACCCACATCCTCGTGGTGGACGACAATGAGCAGAATCTCTACATGCTGCGCGTGCTGCTGGAAGCCCACGGATGCAGCGTGGCGGAAGCCCGCCACGGCGGCGAGGCGCTGGAACAGGCCCGCCAGGCCGCGCCCGACCTGATCATTTCCGACCTGCTCATGCCGGTCATGGACGGCTACACGCTGCTGGGTCATTGGAAAGCGGACGCGCGGCTGAAGCGGATCCCTTTTGTCGTCTATACCGCCACCTACACCGACCCGCAGGACGAGAAACACGCGCTGGATCTGGGCGCGGACGATTTCATCATCAAACCGTTCGACCCGGAGCCGCTCATGGCCCGCATCCGCGCGGTGCTGGCGGGCCGCGCCGCGCCGCCGCAGATGCCGGCCGGCGAGGAGAAGGACCGGCTCCGGGAATATAGCGAGGTCCTCATCCGCAAGCTCGAGAAAAAGATGCTGCAACTGGAGCAGACGAACCGCGCCCTCGAAGCGCACATCGCCGAGCGCCAGCAGCTCGAGGAGCAGCTCCGCCAGTCGCAGAAAATGGAGGCCATCGGCCTGCTCGCCGGCGGGATCGCGCACGATTTCAACAACATCCCTCGCAGCCATCGCCGGGAACACCGAGCTGGCCCTCGAAGACACCGCGCCGGACCATCCCGCGCGCGAGTTTCTGGCGGAAATAAAGCACTCCGGCGCGCGGGCAAAACGCCTCGTGCTCTACAAGCCGAACACCATTGAGGAATTCGGGGAAACCATCCACCGCCTCACCACGGAAACCCCGCCGGGCCGGCGCAGCTAATTCACGGAATCCCGCACCGCGCGCCCATCGCTCGCGGCACCATTGGTTTCGCGGGCCATTTTCACC
>JAYWEB010000298.1:0-9143 GCA_043779575.1 Chthoniobacter sp.
ATCAGTTACTCCGCCGCGCCGAGCACGCTCGATCTCCGCTGGATGCGCTCGCCGGAATGGGCTTACGGAAACCTCGAGTCCTTCTATGGCAACCTGCACGACGGCAAGCTGGCCAACCACATCTACCCCGACGCGCTCGACGGCGACGGCGCCAACATCGGCCCGAGCCTCAAGGGTCCGCCGATGGATTTCCCGTATCACAACTTTCTCGTCAAAGCGCTGGCCGACACCCAGGCGCTGCACCCGGACAAAGCCCTGCTGCGCCGGCTGTGGCCCGCGGTGCAGCAGGCCACCGCGCTGTATGACAACGAACTCGATGCCGACCACGACGGGCTCTACGAGACCTATCCGTGGAGTAACATCACCGGCCAGGAATGGGGCGCGCGATTCCTTTACTTCCATCCCTTTGACAAGCTGCATAACTACCAGCGCGACTGGCGTCCGAAAGACGACGCCGACGCGGCCCGGGTCGCCGACCTGATCGAGCGCAGCGTGGTGCTGCGGCCGGGGTTGAAAATCGCGCGCACCGCCGAAGCCATGCTCCCGCAGGTGGCGCAGGACCGGCATTACCGGCAGGAAACGCTCGACGCGAGTTGCTACGCCTACGCCGACATGAAAGCGATGGGTGCCCTGGCGGAGATGCTCGGCGAAAAGGATAACCGCGACCGCTGGCTGGCCGCGGCGGAAAAGACCCGCGGCCAGGTGCTCGCGCGGCTGTGGGACCCGGCGACCGGCTTTTTCTACGACCGCGACGGCGCGTCCAAGGAAACGTCGCCGATCAAGGTTCCCACAGGCTTCTACCCATTCTGGGCCGGGATCGGCGGCAAGGATCAGCTCCCGATTTTCAAGCACCTCTTCAACCCCGCCGAGTTCTGGACGCCCTTCCCCATGCCGACGATCTCCATGGATTACCCGAAGCTGGCCGAGCTGCGGAAGCTGGGCTGGACCTACTGGAACTGGAACAACTGGCCCATGACCACCTGCCATGTCGTGGATGCCACGGCCCGCGCAGCCAAGGAACTCGACCCATCGCTCGTGCCGGGCGCGGCGGAGTTTCTGATGAAATACACGAAGGTCCATTTCATCGACGGCGACCTGAAACGCCCGTGCGTCTCGGAATACTTCGACCCGATCACCGGCCAGCCAAACATCCCGACCCTCGACTACGCGCACTCCTATTACATCGACCTCATCCTGCGGCACGTCGTCGGCATTGAGGCCGATCCGCTCTCGGATGAAATCCGCATCCACCCGCTCGACCTCGGCCTGGAGCGCTTCGAGGCGCGCAACATCCGGGTCAAAGGCCACGACCTGACCGTGACTTGGAAACGCGGCGAATTCGCGGTCAGCGTGGACGGCAAAGTGGCCGCCACCGCGCCGAAACTCGCGCCGCTGAAGCTGCGCCTCGAACCGCGTCCGCAGTAACTCCGCTCACGGCTGCGCCGGCATCGGCGGCGGTTCGGCGGCGGGCTTGGGCTTCCGCATTTTGTGGAAAAGTCCGCCGCTGCTAAAATTCTGCCAGCCCCAGCGGAGCCAGCGGAGGAGCGCAGCGGCGAGCCAGAGCGCCCACGCGAGCATGGCGAGGCGATACCACCAGATTGAGATCGAGAGGCAGCCGGGTTGCGGGAGGAGCGGGCCGCTGCGGGGCAGGAACCAGCGGAGCATGGTGCGGCTGGAGCCGTTGCCGGTGATGAACATCTCGGGGTCGCCGAGCAGCCCGGCATGCACGGCGAAGAGCAGGATGCCGAGCGCGGCGACAGTCAGCCCGATGAGGACGAGCTGGAGCAGGTTGTAGCGGATCGGGCCGAGGCGCTGGAAACTTTCGCGCCCGCGCGCGGCGAGGGCGAAGAGCCAGCCGATGACGACCAGCGCGGCGGGCAGCGGCACTTGCGTGAGGCCGATGGCGAGGAGCATCCAGGAGACGGTGCGGATGGGCGAGTGCGCCGCGCGGCCGAGCGCAAACGCGGCGAGCAGCGAGCAGAGCAGGATGCCCCAGAACCGCACCGCCGGTCCGCGCTGTGGGCCGTGCGCCCACAGCACCCAGCGGTCGTCGGGCACGTTGATGACGGTGTGGATGTTCGCGCTTTCCACGGGCAGCCGCACCTCGCCGCCGACGGTCCGCCGGCCGAGCGGCGTGTTGATTTTCCACGCGAGGGAAATCGTCTGCTCGCCGGGCCGCACGGGGATGATGAGCTTCGCGCCGTCCTTGCGCACGGGGATGGCCTTGCCGCTGTGCGTGAGCGAGGTGATCTCCGCGGCGGCGGGCAGCTCGATGAGGAAGTCCTCGCCCAGGCTGCACCGCAGTGCGAGGTCGAGTTGCGAGGTGCGCTGGCGCGTGCCGAGCGTGATCGTGTGCGTGCCGCGGCTGACGGTCATGGTTGCGCCGGCGATGGCTTCGGGCTGGCTGAGCGTGAGCGCGACGCTCTCGCCGGGCCACGGCTGCCAGACGGGCACGAGGCTGAGGTTGCCGGGCTCGAAGGTGGGCGCGAGGCCGGCGATGGCCACGTTCCAGACGGGCGAAGCGGTGAGGTGCCAGCGCTCGACCCAGGCATCGTCCTCGCGCGTCGCGAGCTTCAGGCCCGGCGCGACGGCGAGCCCGCTCTCCCACGAGAACTGCTGCTCCTGCGCGCCGAGCCGGACTTCGATGAAGCCGTCCCTCACCACGGCGTTGGAGGAAAGCACGTTCTCGCCGGGCAGCAGCGGCACGCGCAGCGCCACGGCTTTGCCCACGGGCGAGAGCCGCGTGACGGTCGTGCGCACCTGCCAGATGAGCCCGAGTTCGAGGTGCCGGTCGATGACCGCGATGGTCTGCAAATCCTGCCGGTCGTAGGTCGCGCTGGCGGCGGCGGCTTTTTGTTTGAGCGTGAAAAAAATCTGCTGCTCGGGCACGCCGTCGGGTTTCACGCCGGTGAAAGTCCACGCGGGCGCGTCTATTTTCACCTGCCGCGGCTTGAGGAGAAACGTCCACTCCCACTCGGTCACGTCGGCGAGCATGGCCTCGACGCGGACGCGATGAACGCCCGCCGGCAGCACGACCCAGAGGTAGCCGTCGTCGCGGCGCAGCGCGGCCTCGGGTTTGTCGTCCACGAGCACGGTGAGCGGCGACCACGCGGGCAGCCGCCCCGGCAGCGGCACGGCGGTGCGGACGGCGGCGTGAATCTCCGCGTCGATGGTGACGCGGCGCTCGTGGAGCGTGAGCGCGACGGCGGGGATGTCGGCGGCGTGCGGAAAAGCGTCGGGGATTTCGAGCAGCCGCTCGCGCAATTTTTCGAGCGTCGCCTGATCGGGAATGGGCGTCTGCGCTTGCGCCGCGCCGAGCGCGCCGAAAGTGAGGAGGAGGATCGCGGCGATCTTTCCGCCCGCCCGGAAAACCACGCCGCCTGCGCGCCGCGCATTGAGCAGCACGGCGGCGAGCGCGAGCAGCAGGAGGACGCGCGCGGCGGTGAGCAGTCGCTCGACACCGAGCGGGATGAGGATGGGTCGCACCGACTGCGCCGCGGTGACCGGGCCGTTCCAGCCGAAGCTCACCGTCCGCCATTTCCATTCGGGAATTCCGGGGCCGGTCTGGATGCGGGCGTTGGTGTCGTAGCTCAGGTTGGCGAAGGACGAAGACTTTCTGCTCCACGAGATGCCTTCTGGGCCGCGCGTGGAATCTCCAGCCTCTTCATTCGAGGCCTCGGGGGAACTCCTCCCCCGATGCCTCACGATTTCTTCTCCTGATGATTGAAAGTCCGGCGGCTCCATAAACTCAACAACCTCCTCCAACTGCGGATACAGCGCCTGCTGCACTTGCGCGGCGAGGAACGGCACGAGGACGAGGATGAACGCGGCGATGGCGATCCATTTTCCCCAGCCGACCAAGCGCCGGCCCCAGCCCGCGGGCACCACGCGCTGGAGCGCGAGCGGCACGAGCAGGATGAGCCAGACGTAGCGCGGCGCGCCGCTTTCATGATACGAAAGGCCGAACGCGAGGAACGCGAGCAGCGCCGCGCCGAGGCCCCACAGACGGAAGACGGCGAGCGTGAAGATGAGCAGAAGAAAGAGATCGAGCAGCGTCCACGCGGTGAGCCAGTCGCCCTCGACGTGATCCGCGCCGAAGAGCGCGAAGAGCCGCCAGCCGGGCGGGAGATTGAGCGTGACGTTCAGCGCGTCGGCGTCGGTCTGCCAGCCGGTGGCGGAGAGTGCGCGCGCGCGGTTCATGCGGCCCGTGGCTTCGAGGGTCACGCCGCGGGTGCGGATTTCCACGCCGGGCGCGGCGCTCTGCGGGTTGCGCGTGATGAGCTGGCCCTGCCCGCCGCTGCGCACGGAGCCGAGGTCCTGGCCGGGCGCGGCGTCGAGCCGCCAGAGCTGCTGCTTCTCGCCGGTGATCCAGTCGCGGAAGGTGAACGCGCGCCCGTTTTCATCCAGCCACCACTCGCGCGCGATGGTCAGCCCGGCGGGCCGCTGCTCGCCCATGCCGCGCATGCGCTCCGCGAAATTGAACGGCGCGGTGGTGTCCCAGCGATAGACCGGCAGCTCGCGCCATTTTTCGGGGAAGGTCGTCTGCGAGACATCGACGGCGGGCACGCCCACGATTTCGACGACGCGGAAATCCGGCTGCGCGCGGAACGCGACGAACATCTCGGCCACGGCCGGGCGCGCGGTTTTGGCGAAGCGGAATTCTTTCGGATTGTCGAAGCGGAAGGCGCTGGCGTGGAGCGTCCATTTGCCCGCGCGCACCTGCGCCTTCATGCGCCCGGCGTCGTCCACGGCGACGGGGATGGGGCTCTCGACGGCGGCGAGCTTCCAGCCTTCGGGCAGGATGGTGCCGAGATCCTCCTCGCGGCTTTTGCCGGAGACGGTCAGCTCGATCTCCGTGCGCAGCCAGAGCGGGATGCCGTCCTCGATGGCGGCGTAGAGTTTGACGGCGAGAAAGTTCTTGTCGGCCTCCTCGGTGGAGCCGTCGCGCTTCAGCCAGAGCACGCCCTGCGCGTCCCACGCGGGCGCGTCCACGGGCTTGCCGTCGAGGGTCAGCGCGAGGATGCCGATCTCGCGCGGCACCGGGAGACGCTGTGGGATTTCGCTCCAGCGAAACGCGCCGGCAATGAGATGCGTGCCCGCGCGCAGGCGGACGGCGGGGTGGCCGTCGTGCTCGACGACGGCGAGCGGTTCCTTGCCGGCGCGGACCTCCTGCGGCCAGGCGTCCGGCCCGCCCGGCAGCGGCACCCACGTTTCGTGGAAAACCGTGACGCCGAAATCGAAGCGCCCGCCCGCGCGCTCGACCTGCAGCGCAAGGCGCGAAGGCCAGAAGCAGAGATGTTTTTGCCCATCGCTGAACGCGCGCGGGCAGTCGCGATGCTCGTCGCCCCACGTGGCCCAGGCTTCCCACGTTTTGAGCGGGTCGGGTATGGGTTTGTCCGCGGCGCGGGCGGTGAAGGGGAACGCCGCGAGCGCGGCGAGGATGGCGAGACGGGCGGCGCGGGAGCGGAGCGTGTGCATAATGGTGCGGGGAAACTGCCGGGATTGAAACAGCGCCTGCGTCGGTGGCGCGAGGAAATTGCGGGGACGGCTTCGGTGGTGTGTCCGGTGGGAAAAACCCGCCGTCATGCTGAGCGGAGTGGCGGGAGGCTTTGCGACCGTCACGCAGCGAAGCATCGCTGACTCTAAGAGGGCGTCTAAAAAAGTCCCTCCCGCGTGTCATCCTGAGCGGAGTTCCGTGGGGGGCGAAGGCGGGACGGAACGCAGTCGAAGGACCCCGTCGAATCAAGGGCGACGTCGCTGGTGACTCCACGGGGTCCTTCGACTGCGCTACGCCCGCCTTTCCGCCTCCGCTCCGCTCAGGATGACACGCAATTTGATTTTTTTAGACGCCCTCTAAACGGGCGGAGGCGGTGGGCGGGAGTGGTGCGCGCATCTCACCAGCTCGCCCGCCTCCGCCGGGGTGGCTGACATTTTTTTGACAAACTCCGCACGCGGTTCTGACACACGCGGCGGGGGGCCGGGGTAGCTTGGGGGCATGAAGAAATTTCCGCTCCTCGTATTGTTGGCGTGCGCTTTCGCCCGCCAAGCCACCGAGCAGCCGGAGGGGAATCCAAGACGAGAACTGGCAGGACAAGAATCAGCAGGCTCGTTAGCTTCGCCGCGCGCTGCCGCGTGCGCGCCCGACCTTCGATGAAAAAAAGCATCTGGATTTTCCTCCTCGCCGTCCTGCTGCCCAGCGCGGTGCTGGGATGGCTGGCGCTGCGGAGTGCGGAGGAGCAGCAGATCATTCTCGAGAAGCGGACGGCGGAACTTTACCAGACCGAAACGGAGAACGCGGCGAGCGCGGCGCGGGCGCTGATCGACGACGAGCGGCGCGCGTTCAACGAGGCCGTGCGGCGGCTGCTCGCGAACGGCGATGCGCAAAAGCTGGCGAACAATTTTTCCACAGAGCTGGAGAAGGAGTGGCCGCGCAAGGCTGTCGGTTTTGCGCTCAACAGCACGGGCATGCTGTGCGCGCCGCCGACGCAGCGGGCGGCGAGCAACAAGGACTGGCAGAAATTTCTCCTCGGCAATGGGGCGTGGCTCGCGGGCACGATGCCGGCGACGGTCTATTGGGTTTCCGGCGAGGAGCTGAACCGGCCCGAGCAGTGGCGGAAAACGAGGGGCGGCAACTACGACGCGCAGGGCAACAGCTTCAACGGGGTGGCGGGCAAGACCGCAACCTACGCGAGCAACCAGGCGACGAAGGACAACGAAGGAAAACTCTCGCAGCTCCAGCCGCCCGCGCCGGCATCGGCTGCTGGGCCGCAAATGAAAACGGAGGCGCCGCCGCCCGCGCAGCAGGCGGAGGGTTTTCCAAAGGACGACGCGCAGGAAACCGCGCAGACCGACAAGCTCGCGGCCAACAAGCTGGAAGCGGTGACGCGCAACGTCGCGCCGCAGCAGGTCTTGCCGAACAACGGCGGGGCGCTTTCGCAGCTCACGCCGACGACCTCGGACTTCAAGGCGCTCACTGCGGATGCAAACGAAGGCGTCATCACGCGCTTCGTGCAGGATCAGCTCGACATCATTTTCTGGCTCCGGCCCGCGCAGGCACCGGAGATGATTTTCGGCTGCCTCCTCGAGTCCGACAATCTGCGCGACCTCTGGCCCGCGGTGCTGCCGGCGCGGGAAAAGGAATCCGCCAGCCGCACGTCGCGCGTGGAGAAACCGGAGTTCATCCTCGCGCTGCTCGACGACAAGGCGCGGCCCATCGCCACGCAGCCACCGGGCGAAACCGGGCGCGATTGGAAGCGGCCGTTCGTGGCGTCCGAGATCGGCGAGGCGCTGCCGCATTGGGAGGCGGCGCTGTATTTGCAAAGGCCCGAGCAGCTTCGCGAATCCGCGCGGGCGCTGCGCCGGACGCTCATCTGGCTCATCGCCACGGCGCTCGGCGCGATCGCCTGCGGCGGCTGGCTGGTGGTCGCGGATGCCCGCCGCCAGCTCGCGCTCGCGCAGCAGAAGACGGATTTCGTTTCCAATGTGTCGCACGAACTCAAGACGCCGCTGACCTCGATCCGCATGTTTGCCGAGCTGATGCAAAACGGGAACGCCAGCACGGCCAAGCATCCGCAGTATCTCCGCATCATCATGGTCGAGGCCGAGCGGCTCACGCGGCTGATCAATAACGTGCTGGATTTCGCCGGGCTGGAGCGCAAGCAGAAGCGCTTTGAGAAAAAGCCGCTCGACTTGCACGCGGTCATCGGGCGCGCGTGGGAAGGCCACGCGCTGCACCTCCAGGAGAGCGGCTTCAGCACGCGCTGGGAGGCCGCGCCGCCGCCGTATCCCGTGGTCGGCGATGAGGACGCGCTCGCGCAAATCCTCGTGAACCTGCTGGCCAACGCGGAGAAATACGCGGGCGAAAACAAGGAGGTGGAGCTGCACACCTACCTCGACGGCGCGCGCGTTTGCGTGAGCGTGCTCGACCGCGGCTGCGGCGTGCCGGGCAGCGAGGAGCGGAAGATTTTCGAGGCGTTTTATCGCGCGCACGATTCGCTCTCCAGCGGCATCCAGGGCAGCGGCCTCGGCCTCACGCTCGCGCAGCGGCTGGCGCACGAGCACGGCGGGGAGATCACCGTCGCGGCGCGGGAAGGCGGGGGGAGCAATTTTACTTTGCGCCTTCCGCTGGCCCGCGAAACGTAGGATTTCAGATCGCAGATTTCAGATTTCAGATTGAAACGCCAATGCGACCTCAAATCTGAAATCTGAAATCTGAAATCGAAAATGAAAAAACATCTCCTCGTCGTCGAAGACGACGCCCACATCCGGCTCGGCTTGTGCGATGCGCTGCGCGGCGAGGGCTACGAAGTCAGCGAGTGCGGCGACGGCCTCCAAGCCACTCCCTTGCTCCGCCAGCGCCAGCCCGACCTCGTCATCCTCGACATCATGCTGCCGGGGAAAAGCGGCTACGATCTGTGCCGCGAAATCCGCGCGGGAAAAAACCGCGTGCCGATCCTGATGCTCTCGGCCAAAGGCCAGGAGATCGACAAGGTCGTGGGCCTGGAACTCGGCGCGGACGATTACGTGACGAAGCCGTTCAGCCTGCGCGAACTGCTCGCCCGCGTGCATGCCCTGCTGCGCCGCGCGGAGCCCGGCGGCGGCGCGACCGACCTGCCCGCGGAGATCGTTTTCGGCGACGTCCGCATCGACTGCAAAGCCCTCCGCGGCAAGCGCGGCGCGGCAGCCATCGAACTCACCCCGCGCGAACTCAAGGTGCTCGCGTTGCTTTTCCGCGAACGCGGCAACGCCGTCTCCCGCGAGAGCATCCTCCGCGAAATCTGGGGCATCGAATACTACGGCACCACGCGCACGCTCGATCAGCTCGTGGTCAAGCTGCGGCAGAAAATCGAAGCCACGCCCGGCGAGCCGAAGCATTTGGTCACGGTGCACAGCCTCGGCTACCGGCTCGAAGCGGGAAAGCCGTAGCGGAGCAGCACGCAGCGCGGCGTGGCAGCGCTCTTTAAAAAAACAACCGTCATTCTGAACGGAGTTTCGCTGCGGGCGAAGGCGGGGGCGAAACGCAGTGAAGAATCGCTGACTCTAAATGGGCGGAGGCGGTCTGGTGAGATGCGCTAGCAATGCTCCGCACCACCTCCGCCCGCTTTTCAGTCAGCGATGCTTCACTCCGGTCAGCATGACGGCGT
>JAYWEB010000299.1:0-3684 GCA_043779575.1 Chthoniobacter sp.
CGCACGAAGAAGTGGATCGCTTTCTCAACGCCATCTGCCAGGCCGCCGATTGTTTTCAACTACCGGCACCGCAACCACCACGCTTGCCCGATGCCGACGACGAGCCGCTTTTGCGGCTCGCGGAAGCATCCGGCGCACGGCTCATCACCACGCACAACCTCCGCCATCTCCGCCCGGCGGCAGCACACGGAGTCGCCGTCTTGCCACCGCGCGAGTTTCTGCGCATCTTGTCCGCACAGCCATGACGACGCTCCAAGCCGCAATCCCCGACGACCTGCACGAAGCCGTGCTCGCCCAAGCCGAGCGCGAGCACATCAGCGTGGACGCGCTCATCTCGCGCACGTTGCGCGCCGCCGTTGCGCTGCCATTGCTTGGCCTGAGCGTGCAAGAGCGCGCCGCGCGTGGAAATTGGGATGACTTCGACCGTATCATGGCCCGCGTTCCCGACGCACCGCCGGTGCCGGGAGACGAGCGGTAAGAACTGAATTGGGAAGCGTGCCGTCCGATGGCGATGAACGAGTTCTTCCAAAACCTTTTCGGAAAGAAACCGGGAGCGCCTAATGTTCAAAAGCACGCTGCGCCCGCAGCGGTGAGGCCATCACCGCAGCCGGCATTTGAGCCATACAAGAAGGGTGATGTCATCGGGGGCACATTTGAGGTGCTACGGAAATTGGGTGAGGGCGGATTCGGCGTTGTCTATCTCGTGCGGCATCGTCAGTCAGGTGACTCGTTCGCTCTGAAAACTTTCCGGGACGAACTGCTTGCTGATCCGGCAAGCCGCGAGGCATTCAAGAAAGAGGCTCTGCTGTGGTCCAATCTCCAAAGCCATCCGTGTATCGTAGCAGCACGGTGGGTTCAGGAGTTTCACGGGCGGTTGTTTGTGATGATGGATTACCTGCCTGCGGACTCTGCCGGTCGCGTGACTTTAGGTGATCACTTAGCTGATGGCTCCATAGACCCAAATGTAGCGTTACAGTGGGCAATTGAGTTTTGCCACGGAATGGAGCACGCGATCAGGCAAGGAATCCGCTGTCACCGAGACATCAAACCAGCAAACATCCTCATTACACAGGATGGCACGCTCAAAATTGCCGACTTTGGATTGGCTGCACTTGCGGAAAGACGGAAAGAATTGACGGCACAGCAGCGTATGATGGTGGATCTCGGCAAGGACATGGGTGTGGAAGTGTTCTTCAGCTCACCGAAAAGAGCCACGGTGCAAAATCGTGAGTTCATTGCTCAGGGGCAAGATGGCGCATTTGGTTTCAGCATCATGCAGACGGAAGGAAAAATGATATGCGGCACACCGGGATACATCGCCCCCGAAGTGTATCGCAGCGAAGGCGCGGACGAGCGCACTGACATTTACAGTTTTGGCCTCGTTCTGTGGCAAATGGCGGCAGGAAGCCGCCAGCCGCCATTTTTGGCTCCTTGGCGAGGCGATATGCAAAATTTCTTGCGTGCAACCTATGGGCAACAGATTGCCGGAAGGTTACCCGCTGTAAACTGTCCGTTTTCTGCGGTTATTGGCCGGTGCTTGAACCCGGAACCATCAGGCCGTTATCCCAGCTTTGCAGAGTTGCGCAACGCACTGGAAGTAATTCTTGAAAGTAGAACCAAAAAGAGGGTTCAGATTCCGCAACCAGAAGCACACCAAGCGAGTTATTTTATTAACCAGGGCGGCTCTCTTTGCGCTCTCGGAAAGTATATCGAGGCACTTGT
Source organism: Chthoniobacter sp. (assembly GCA_043779575.1). Lineage (GTDB taxonomy): Bacteria > Verrucomicrobiota > Verrucomicrobiia > Chthoniobacterales > Chthoniobacteraceae > Chthoniobacter. The sequence goes on from JAYWEB010000299.1 coordinate 1,723, forward strand.
CTATTATGACAAGGCCTTGGAAATGGAACCTCAAAGTGCGCTTGCATGGAGCAACAAAGGCGTGGCCTTGTATTTCCTTGGTCGCAACCAAGAGTCGCTCCAGTGTCTTGAGAAGGCCCTGGACATCGATGCAAGCGACGAAGCGGCGTGGAGTAATGTTGGCAATGTGCTCTCGACACTCGGTCGCCACGAGGATGCAATCCGATGCTGCGACAAAGCACTTGCTCTTGAGCCAGGTAACCCGACGACTTGGAATAACAAAGGAAATGCTCACCACGCTCTTGGCCGATACGATGAGGCCATCGCGTGTTATAATCAGGCGGTCGCTGTCGATCCGCGGGACGCGCGGGGCTGGTATAACAGAGGCGGCAGTCTGCGTGCCCTTCGCCGTTACTCTGAAGCCGTTCAAAGCTACGCCAAAGCCCTTGCGATCAATCCGCATTCCTCGAGCGCGTGTTACTCCAAAGCAGAATCAGAATATGCGTTGAAACAGTGGCGAGATGCAGCGGCGAGCTATCGGAAATTCATCGAGTTGAAATCTTCGGAGCTCGCCAACCTTATCCCAACTGCGCGCCAGCGGCTTCAAGAGCTCGAATCAAAGGGCTTTTGAGATCCTACTTCATGTTCCGTCCATCCTGATTTGCTTGCTTTGTGGTGCAAGATGCGACCCGTGCCAGTTGCTGTCGTCTCCACTCCACGAAACTGAACCCGTAGCGATTCAATCCTTCAACATGCCTTCCAAGGCGCGTCGCATGATCCTTTGAAGGAGAAACGCTGCATCTTCCCAAGCCGCCCACTGTTCTCCGGGCTTAGTAGCTGGCGACACGTATCCGGTTTGCTTCAACATCCATTCCGCAGCGTGAAAGCACTCGTGCGCGAGAAGCGACAACTGATGTGAATTCGTTTCCCAGCGCCGTGGGTCTTTCAGGTTCACCTCCCAGCTCTGCAAAGCCATAACCACCGACGGTTGACCGACCCTGTCATCCAACTCTTGGGAAACGTAGCATTTGCCGTCCCATGCGTTTCTATCACCTGGATCCAGATCGAATTTCGCTTTCACAAATCCATGCAAGGCTATTCCATCGCAAGGCCAGAGTATGAATACCTGACCTTCGTGATCCTCATCGATACGAACGGTGAACTCAACGATCTTGGGCACGGGTGCGCTCATGCGCTTATTCTCTACCCCGAATCAATCCGGGCAACCGACATTATCTCTTTGTCTCACCGGGAGTCACCCCGTCGGCACTGTTGGATTGCAGACACCGACGGGGCTTTTTCTCCTCTCAAGCTGCGAGCGCGTAGCGGCGGAAGAAGCCGTTCAGCTCCTCCACTTCGCCGGCGGCATCGTCTGGCTCGTTGAGCGCCTCGAGCCTCGGCAGTTCGGCCTCGATGAAACGCGTGAGCGCTTCGACGGGCGGCGCGACGGCGAGTTCTTCGCCGGCCTGCTTGCGCGTGACGAGTTCAGCGAGCGCGGCGCGCACGTCGGCTTCGTCGAGCACTCCCTCCACGAGTTGCGTGAAGAGCATCGGCACCTGGCCGAACTGGCGCTCGAGCCAGCGGCACGCGAGCAGCGGGCGGAAGACGTAGAGATACTTCTTCAGGCTCACTTTCTCGCGACCGCCGAGATGGCGGAGGGGAATAGTGGCGGACGGTGGACGGGCGAGCCGCAGGTAATCGCGCCAGTTACCGAAGGCCATGTGCAGGTAGTGCGCGAAGCAACGCCGCGGCGAACGCGTGGCGCGGAAGCGCCTATCGTATCGGGTCGCGGAGCGGTAGCTGCATAGCCGCCGGAGCGGCAATAGAACTCCGTCGCGAGCGTGCCGAACTCGGCGGCGAAGACCGGATCGTGACGATACACGACCGGCGACTTCAGCCATTCGAGCAATGGCGGGTTGCTCTTGCGGAGCAGCCGCAGCGCCTTGCGCAGTTCCCAGCCGCTCACATCCAGGTCATCGGCGA
>JAYWEB010000300.1:0-3684 GCA_043779575.1 Chthoniobacter sp.
GAAAACCACGGCTTCCCTAGCCGCGGTCGTTGTGCGATAAGCGCCCGTTTTTCATGGACGAACCGCACATTGAGCAAGCCACGCTGGAAGACCTCCCGCAGTTGACTGATCTCCTCTACGAACTGTTCACGCAGGAGGCCGACTTCGTCCCCAACCGCGCCAAGCAAATGCGCGGGCTGCGCCTCATCCTCGAACAGCCCAGCCGCGGGCGCATTTTCGTGCTCCGCGAAAACGGGACGATCCTCGGGATGATCAACCTGCTTTTCACCATCAGCACCGCCGAAGGCGGATTCGTCATCATGCTCGAGGACGTCATCGTGCATCGCGCCCACCGCGGCAAAGGCTTCGGCGACAAACTGCTCCAGCACGCGATCGCGTACGCCAGGAAAAAGGAATTTCTCCGGATCACCCTGCTCGCCGACCGGCTCAATGATCAGGGTCTGCACTTCTTCAAAGAGCACGATTTCTTTGAGTCCAAGATGATCCCGCTGCGGCTCATCCTGAACACCGGCGACGCGCCATCCGCCTAATGCCCGAGGGTTTCACCGACCTCGGCTTTGCCCGGGTGGACAGCGACCGCGCGCGGCGCTGCGGCTTCCCCGAGGTGATTTTCGGCGCGGGCAAAACGGCCGCCGAGGTGCTGGCGATCGGGCGCGAGATCCTCGCGAAAGAGCGCGTCCTCCTCGTCAGCCGCGCGAATGACGGGCAGCACCGCGCGCTCGCCGCGGAGTTTCCCGCCGCGCGCTGGCACGAGCGGGCGCGCTGCATCACGATGGAAGTGGAACCGCTGCCGAAGATCGACGGCGTCGTTGGCATCATCTGCGCCGGCACTTCGGATCTGCCCGTGGCCGACGAGGCCGCGGTGACGCTGGAAATTTTCGGCAACCGCGTCGAGCGCATCACCGATGTCGGCGTCGCCGGCATCCACCGCCTACTCGCCGAGCGCGACCGCCTCGAAGCCTGCAACGTGCTCATCGTCGTCGCCGGCATGGAAGGCGCGCTGCCCAGCGCCGTCGCCGGCCTCGTCAGCAAACCGGTCATCGCCGTCCCCACCAGCGTCGGCTACGGCGCGAGCTTCGGCGGCCTCGCCGCGCTGCTCGGGATGCTGAACTCGTGCGGCAGCGGCGTGACCGTGGTGAACATCGACAACGGCTTCGGCGCCGCCTACGCCGCCGCGCAGATCAATCGCCTGCTCCACGCCGCCGCGAAAAAGTAGCGCAAGCCGGAGGCGTGCGGGCCTTTGCGGGAAGCGTTCATGCCGCGCAGGATGTGCGCCCGCGCCGCCAGGCTCTCGTTTTTTTTCCGTGCGTCTGAACGAGGACGTTTAGCGCCAGCGACTGCAAGAATCAGTGTCCAATCGCAATCCGCTGAAAGATCGCGGGGCGAAGCTCCGTATGGGAGGTGCGCGGACGTGTGTCTGCCGCTCATCACACCTTCTATGATTCGCAAACTCCGGCAGTGCCTCGCCTTTTTCATCGGCGATTTTTCGTGGAAACCTCCCGGCTGGCTGGCCCGGCCCATCGCCAAACTCGGCGCGGCTGCGCGAAGCCATCCGCGGCGGAGCACCGGTTGGACGCTGCTCGTCATCGGTCTCGCGACTGGTGGCTGGTGGGCTTACGACTGGCAGCAGCGGCAGCCGAAGCCGGTGACGATCAGCGTGAAAGTGGAAGCGCCGGGCGTGACGCCGCTGGAGAAGGAACTGCAACCGCAGGCGCTCACGATCGTCTTTGGTGCGTCGGCGGCGAGGGTGGAAGACCACGCGGGGTTGCCGGTGACGACGGGCATTCGGATGGAGCCGCCGGTCGAGGGCGTGTGGAAATGGGTCGGCGACACGCGGCTGGTGTTTCGTCCGAAGAGCGACTGGGCGGCGGGGCAGAAATACCGCATCACGCTCGACCGCTCCCTTTTCCCCAAGCACGTGCTGCTCGAACGCTACGCGGTGGACGCGCTGACGGCGTCCTTCGTCGCGACGATGCCGAAGATCGAATTTTACACCGACCCGACGGACCCCACGGTGAAGCAGGTCGTCGCGACGCTGGAGTTCACGCACCGCGTGGACATGGTCGCGCTGGAGAAAAAGCTCAGTCTCGCGATGATCGGCGGCGCGGACGTTTTCAAAAAGGGTTCGCCGCGCTTCACGCTCACCGCCGGACTGCACCAACGCCTCGCTTATGTGCGCACCAGCGCGCTGGTGCTGCCGGAGCGCGAGGACTTCATGCGCGTGACGCTGGCCAAGGGTCTGCGGCCGGTGCAAGGCAGCGCGGAGACGGCGGCGGACATCGAGAAAAAAATCCGCGTGCCGGACATCGCCAGCTTCTTCCGCATCGAGTCCGTGAAGGGCATGATCGTCCGCAACCACGACGGCGAGCCCGAGCAGATCCTCCTCATCAAGACCACCGGCGCGGCGAAATCCGAGGACGTCCAGAAGGCGCTGCACGTTTACCTCCTGCCGAAAAAGCCGGCGAAAAAAGACGCCGATGCCGACGAAAAGAAGTGGGATGGTCCGAAGGAAATCGACGAGGACGTGCTCAAGAAGGCGGTGCTGCTGCCAATCAAGCTCGTCCCGTCTGGCAAGGAAAACACCGACCTGCACAGCTTCCGCATCAGCCTCGAAAGCGACGGCCAGCTTTACATGACGATCGGCAAAGGCGTCCGCGCGCTCGGCGGATTCACGCTCGGCGAGGACTACGCCAGCGTCCTCGCGGTGCCCAAGCTGCCGCGCGAAATCGAGATCCAGGGCCAGGGCGGCGTGCTCGCGCTGAACGGCGAGCGCAAGCTTTCCATCAAGTCGCGCGGCGTGCGCCAGATCGAATACGAGATCGCGCGCGTGCCGGCGGATCAGATCAATCACCTCGTCAGCCAGACGCGCGGCGAGTTCCAGAATCCCGAGTTTGTGAACTACCACTTTGGCCGCGAAAACATCGCGCGTCTCGCCACCGAGCGGCAGTCGATCAGCTTCAAAAACAAATTCAAAGCGAACTACTCCGCGTTCGATTTCTCGAAGCATCTTCGCGCCGCGGACGACGGCGGCAGCCCGATGCAGGGGCTGTTTTTTCTCAAAGCCCGCGAGTGTCAGCCGCCGAAAAAGAAGCCCGCCGAGGCCGAGCAAGAGGCCGAGACCACCGACACCCAGGATGATGACGACGACTACGCAGCGCATGAACCGCAAGAGCAAAGCGAGGACGATGAAAACCGGTTGGTCAGCGACGGACGCTTCATCCTCATCACCGACCTCGGCATGGTCGTGAAGGAAAACGCCGACGGCAGCCGCGATGTCTTTCTCGCCTCGATCAAGACCGGCGACCCGCTCAGCGGCGTCGGCGTGGAGGTGCTGGCCAAGAACGGCGTGCCGCTGCTCAGTGGCCAGACCGCCGCGGACGGACGCGTGAACTTCCCCTCGCTCGGTAAGCCGACGCGCGAGAAGAAACCCGTCGCCTTCGTCGCGCGCCGCGGGAGCGATGTGGCCTTCATGCCATACGCGCGCGAAGACCGGCAGCTCGATTTTTCGCGCTTCGATGTCGGCGGAGTCGAGAGCCGCTCTGGCGCGGAGTTGGACGCGTTCGTCTTAACCGAGCGCGGCATCTATCGGCCTGGCGACGAGATTCGCATCGGCCTCATCGTCAAGCAGCGCGACTGGGCCGGCAAACTCGACGGCCTGCCGGTGGAAACCGAGATCACCGACGC
>JAYWEB010000301.1:0-9109 GCA_043779575.1 Chthoniobacter sp.
TCGTTTTCGAGCGGCTCGACGTGGATGTCGGTGGCGCGCTCGACGATGGCTTCGCGGATGATCTGGTTGACGAATTTGACGACGCTGGCCTCGGGGTCGTCGCTGGTGATGTCCTGGGCTTTGTCGTACTGGTCGCCGTCGTAGGTGCGGGTGGAGGCGAGGATTTCGTCGAAGGTCTCGGCACCGACGCCATAGACGGCCTTGATAGTGCGGAGCAGCGGGCCGCGCGGGACGATGACCCAGTCCAGCTTGCGGCCGGGGAGCTGCTGGGCGGCGAGGCGGCGGGCGACGGCGTTGAAGACATCGTAGGTGCCGAGGCGGACGGCGGTCTCGCTGCCGCCGAGCGGGAGGATGTGGTGTTTGAAAACGAAGCGGCTGGGCAGGAGCTGGAGCGCGGCGCGTTCGACTTTGGCGGCCTCGATGTTCTCGCACGGCGATTTGAAAAGGCGGGCGAGTTCGGCGGCGAGCTTGTGCTCATCGACCTTGCCGGTGTTCAGCACCTCCGCCGTCCAGCTCACGCCCGGCGCGGGCTGGAGGTCCGCGAGGGCGGTGGCTTCTTCGCCGGGGAGGCCGCAGGCGACGAGGACGTCGCTAAGCACTTTGCGTGAAGTCATCCGCGCAGGTGCCTAAGACTTCCGCTTCGGTGCCGTGGGCTTTTCGCGCGGCGGCGCGGCGGGCTTGCGGAGCATGCTCTCGGGCGTGGTCTTCTTGGTCTTCACGTCGGGAAAGAGGGTGGCTTCGAGGTCGGGCGGGATGTTCATGTATTCCATCTCGCGCTCGCGCAGGTCGATGGCATCCGGCGGAGCCCAGGTGACTTCGGGGCGGATGAGGACGACGAGTTCGGTGCGGACTTTCTCTTTCGTCGTGGTGCTGAAAAGCACGCCGAGGAGCGGGATGCTGCTGAGGATCGGGATGCCGGTCTTGGCGTTGTTGACGCTGGATTTGATGAGCCCGCCGAGGACGAGGGTGGCGTTGTTCGGGATGGTCACGGAGGTGCGGACGTAGCGCGTGGCGATGGTGGGGATGTCGTTGTTGTCGATGCGCGTGGAGCCGGAGACCTCGTTATTGCGCTGGAGGATGTCGAGGGAAACCTCCTTGTCGGAGTTGATCAGCGGGACAACCTCGAGCTGGAGGGTGACGTTCTTGTATTGCACGCTGGAGTTGGTCACCACCCCGGCATTGCCGACGTTGGTGGAGTTGATCGAACTCTGGATATTCTGCGGCACGGCGATCTCCTGCCCGGAGGCGATGATGGCCTTTTTGTTGTTCTTGGTGAAAACGCTGGGGCGGTTGACGACGGTGAAGCGGTTCGTGTTTTGGAGGGCCGTGACGACGGCGTTCAGCGAATTGCCCGCCGCGAAATAACCGGTCAGGCCGGAGGCTCCCGCCGCCACGATTTGGTTCACTTTGTCCTGATTGAGGAGGTTGTTGAGGTTCAGCGCCGGGGCATTGCCGGTGCCGAAACTGGCGAAACTCGTGGAGGGGGTGCCGGTCGTCGGGGTGGCTGGGGTGGTCGGCGTCGTCGGTGTCGTCGGTGTCGTCGGTGTGGTGGGGGTGGTCGGCGTGGTGACGGTGATCGGGCTGATGCCGAGGCCGGCGTTGCGCAGGATGTAATCCACGCCGAACTGCACTTTCCCGCCGATATTCAGCTCCCCGATGACCGCGTGGAGCATGACCTGCGGGATGCGCTTGTCGAGCTGGTCAAGGAGTTTGAAAACCTTCATCCGCGCGTCGGCGTTGCCGATGACGATGACGGCGTTGGCGTTCACGTCGGCGATGATCTTGGTCGTCCCGACGATCCTCGCGATGGGCGTGGTATCGACGGTGGCCGTGGCGAGTTCTTCCCCACCCACGTTCCCGCCGCCGCCGCCGCCGGTGTTGCCGGTGTTGCCGGTGTTGCCAAAGGCGCTGCCATTCGCGCCGGTCCCCCGGTTCCCCGTCGTCGCCCCGCCGGTCGCGCCGGTCCGGGCGGGCGGCGGCGCGGTCGTGGCAGTGTCCTCCTTGCCGCCGGGCTCGGTGATGGATTTCACCACGACGTCGATCACCTCCTCGACCCGCACGAACTTGAGCGGGCGCGTGACCGGCTCGCCAAACTTCACGATGGCATCGAATTCGCCGATCAGCTTGCGGACGAACGGCATGTTCGCCGGGCGCGTGACGACGTGGATGCGGTTCGAGCGCACGTCGGCGGTGAGCTTGATTTTGCCGGCAATGATCGAGTCCTCGGACAGGGAGCCGGCGCGAATCTCCACGGTGTTTGGCGCGGTGACCTCGGCCACCGTGCCGGGCGGCAGCGGGGTGCCGTCGGGCGTGGTGGCCACGGGCCGCGGCACCTGCACGGCCCGCGGGGCGGCGCTCCCCGCGGTGCCGGCCGCACCTCCCGCAGCGGGCTGTTTTTCAAAGATCGCGGTCAGTTTTTCGAGCACGTCCTTGGCATCGGCACGTTCGAGCGGGATGAATTCGCTGACCACATCCGCGGGCCGGACATCGACCTCTTTGATGATGCGCAGCAGGCCGCGGATGATGGCGGTGTTTTCCGTGATGAGGAGGGACTGCGATTTCGGCAGCGCGGTGATGTTCGTGTATTGCCCCGGCGACTGGACGACGAAGGTGCCGAGCAACTGCGTCATCTCGGTCGGGTCGGCATACTGGAGCTTCGCGAGAAAGGTGACGACGTGCTCGCCGTCGGGCAGGGCCAGCTCGTCGGAGATGATCGGGATGGCGGCGCTGCGCGGGTTTTTTCCGACGCCGATGACTTTGAGGATATTGCTGTGCTCGACCGGGACGAGGGTGATGCCGTTCAGCAGGAGGCTGATCTCGATAATGTGGATGGCTTCGTCGCGCGGGATCTCGCCGGCGACATTGATGACGATCGGCGTGGGACCGGCGACCTGCGCATCATAGACGAGCCGCTTTTTCGTGAGCCGCTCGTAGAAATCGAGGGCGCCTTTGAGGTCGGTGATCTGGAGGCGCACGGTATCGCCACCCAGAGCGACTCTCGGCAGCGCGGGCGCGGGCACGGGGACCGGAGCCGGCGCGGGCGGGGCGGGCGCGTCTTGCGCCAGCGCTGAGGTGGCGAGGAGGAGTGAAAGGACCGGGGTGAGGCGCGACATGGTGGGTTCAAGTAGCAGTCTGCGGCGGTGCGGTCAACGGTGGCTGGCGCAACGCGGCGGACGTTTGAGAACCGGCTGAACCCGGCCGGGCGGGCGAAGTTGCGGCGCGCGTGACGGGCGTTTTTCCCAAGCGCCGGGACGCGGCGGACGACCCCGGTGCGGGCGCACTTTCCCCCCACCCGCCACCGCAACTCCGCCTCCGCTGCCGGGTTCTGGTGCCACCCGATCACCCCATGCACCACCCGCCTCGCGCAAAATGCCGGTTTCCCCAAAGTCCCCGCCAGTGCTAGCTTCCCCGGTCATGTCCCGCCGCGCCGGCTTCACGCTCCTCGAAATCTGCATCGCGCTTTTCATCGCCATGCTGATGCTCACCCTCGCGGTGCCGAGCGTGCTGGCGATGCTCGCCGAGCAGCGGCTGAAAGCGTCGTTCGACCACTTCGACGGCTGGGTGCGCCAGGCGCGCGCGCGGAGCATCACGGAGCGGCGCACCTACGCGATGGTCTGGTCTGAGAAAGCCATCGAGCTGCGGCCCGTGGAGCGGCGCGACACGGATGCGGACGACGCGGAACCGGAGCGGTTCATTTTCCCGGAAGGCGCGGTTTTCAAACTCGGCCGGCCGGCGGCGCTGATGAAGGAGCCGCCGGGCGAATGGGTCTTCTGGCGGAGCGGGCTGTGCGAGGAGGCGGTGGTGACGTTCGCGGGCGCGGACGGGAGCTGGACGGTGCATTACGATCCGCTCACGGCGCGCGGCACTTTTACGGACTCGGAGGTGAAATGAAGCGCGCGACGACACGCCGGACGCGGTGGAAAAAAGCGGGCGGCTTCATGCTGCTGGAGGCGCTGCTCGCGGTGACGATCTTCGCGCTCGGCGTGCTCGCACTCGGGCGCTGCGTGAGCGGCTGCCTCTCCGCCGTGCGGCTGAAAGAGGAGGATGCACTGGCGCGGCGGGCGCTGGAGAATCGCTGGGCGGAGATCGAGTCGGGCGCGGTGCAGATGACCGATGCGAGCACCGAGGAGCTGAAGCCGCCCTTCGAGGGGATGACGCTGAAAACGGTGCGCGTGCCGGTGGAAAAGAAGAACGAGAAAGACGAAAAGGTCGAAGGCATCTTTGCCGTGACGCTCAGCCTCACGTGGCCGAGCGACGGCGAGGAGCAGACCAAAGAGCTGCTCTTTTACCTCTACCCGCGCCAGGCCGGCGCGGCTGCGCCCAATGCCACTCCGCGCAATTAACTCCCCGCGCCGCGGCTTCACGCTGCTGGAGGTGATGATCGCCACGCTGGTCATCTCGCTGCTCGCGTTCACGCTTTTCCGTTTCGTCTCCACGCATCTGCTGGCCATGCAGACGACGACCGAACTTCAGGCCGAGCGCGACTCGCTGCAGGCCGTCGTCCAGCTCGTGCAAACCCAGCTCGCCGACCTGCCGCGCCGCCAGAATGGCGTGATCCTCGGCAACCCGCTGAAAATTCACGACCTGCCGAGCGACGAACTCATCTGGCGCACGCACGCCGGCCAGGGCGTGCTCACGGCCGCCGCGCCGAGCGAGTATCGCGTGACCATGACGGTGCAGCCCGTGGAGGGCGCGGCCAGCGAGTATGAACTCGGCATCCGCCGCGAGCCGATCAGCGTGGAGGCCCGCAGCGACGTGGATTTTTTCGCGCGCGGCAGCGGGCAGAGCAAATACAACTGGGTCTCGCTCGTCCGCCCGATGGCGGGCTTCGAGGTGCGTTACTTCGACCCGCGCCTGAGCGCCTGGCTCGACCGCTGGACCGACCAGACCGCGCGCCCGCTGCTCGTCCGCGTGCGCCTTTGGAAAAACGCCGACGAAGCGCCCATCGAAGCCATCCTCCCCGTCCCCTCGGGCAATATGCAGCAGCCATGAAACGCGCCCGAAAATCTCTCATCCCGCGGCATCCTCAGCATTCCGTTATTTGGAAAAATTCCGTAATTCCGTCCTGCCTTTTTCGGATGGGAGGAAACGGTATTACGGAATTTGACCAAATGACGGAATGGGGGACAAAGCAGACAGGCGAGCGCGCCTCCGCGCTCCTGCTCGTGCTCTGGGCGCTGGTGGTCCTGAGCGCCGCCGTTTTCACCTGGGTGGCGATGATCCACGGCGACCTCGAAATCCACAGCGAGGCCAACCGCGACGTGGAAGCGCGGGCCATGGCGCACTCCGGCCTCGCGCTCGCGCTGCACCCGCTGGTCACGCAAAAATCGCCGCTGCTCGAAGAGGACGTGGCCCCCGATCTTGGTTACAAAGTCCGCATCCTGAGCGAGGGCGGGCGCCTGAACATCAACTGGCTGCTGCGCGGCGAAGAGCCGCGCAAGCTCGTCATTTTCAAGCAATGGCTGGAAAATCGCGGCCTCGAATTTCAGGAGCGCGAGACGCTCGTGGACTGCCTGCTCGACTACGTGGACGGCGACAACGCGAAGCACCTCAACGGCCAGGAAGACGAAGGCGATTACCATCCGCCGAACCGCGAGCTGACCAGCGTGGAGGAAATCGCCGAGGTCGCAAACTCCGGCCCGCTGGTCTCCCAGGCCGGGTGGAAAGACGACCTCACCGTTGATAGCCAGGGGCCCATCGACCTCCTCGCCGCATCCGCGGAAATCATGCGGCTGCTCCCCGGCCTCGGCGAAGCGCGCATCGCCGCGTTCATCACGTACCGGCAGGGCAAGGACGGCCTCGAAGGCACGATCGACGACCCCGAATTCAAGAACCTGAAGGAAATCCAATCCTTCCTCGGGCTCGGCGACACGCAGTTCAAGGAACTCGGCGGGCTCGTCATGCAGAAGGATCCCACCATGCACATCATCAGCGAGGGCCGCGCGGGAAATGCCTATCGACAACTCGAAGTCGTTGTCCGAAAAGCTGGCGCCAGCCCTCAAATTCTCTCCTGGAAAGAATGAAAAAATCCGGCGCGGCCCCCGCGCTTCTCACCCCCGATGCCATCGCCTGGCGGCTGCTCCGCGCCGGCTTGCCGCCGCAGAAATTTGCCACGCTCGCCGAGGCCGCCGCCGCCCTGCCCGCCGGCACCCACCTGCACCTCGCCCTCCCCTGCCAGGCCGTGCTCCTGGAGCGCATGACGCTCCCCGCCACGGATCGCGCCGAACTCGCCGGGATGGTCCAGCTCCAGCTCGAAAAAACCCTCCCTTTCGCCATCGAGGACGTGGCCGCGGACTTCCTCATCGTGGAGACCGGCGGCACCGAATCCACGCTCGTCTCCGCCGCCGCGCAGCACGTCCAGCTCGACGCCCTCTGCGCCCCGCTGCGCGCCCGCGGCCGCCCGCCGGAAAAGATCACCCCCTTTGCCATGCACATCGCCGCCGCCTGCCCGGCGGATGAAACCGTGCTCGCCGTCTATCCCGAGCAGGGTCAGCTCGTGGTCGCCATTTGCGAAAAAGGCCGCCTCGCCTGGACCCAGGTCCTCCCCGCGCTCGATGCCGGCACGCTCCGCGACGCCCTGCCGCAGCTCCTGCTCAGCGCCGAGATGGAAGGCGTGCCCGCCGTCTTCGCCCGCGTGCGGCTCGCCGAGGAATGTGCGCCGCTCGCCGCGCCGCTCGGCGAGTTTCTCCAGATCCCGGTCGAGTGCGTGTCCTTCGACGGCGACCTCCCCGAGCCCGCCATCAATCTCGTGCCCTCCTCCTGGCAGGCCGACGTGGAGCGCGGCGCGCGCGCCGCGAGCTGGCGCCACCGGCTCATCGCCGCCGGCGTGCTCTGGCTGCTCGCCATCGCCGCCGCCTTTGCCTACCTCGGGTGGCTCAAAGCGCAGGCCGGGAAAGTGGACGCGCAGTACCGCGCCGCGCAGCCCGCCCTGCAGGCGATGCAAGCCCGCCAGGCCCGCTGGAAGGCGCTCGGCCCCGCCGTCGATCCCGAGCGTTACGTCGTCGAGGTGCTTTTCCAGGTCAGCAAAAACCTGCCGAACAGCGAAATCCGCATCACCGAATTCGACCTTTCCGCCGCGCAGTGGCGGGTCGTCGGCGAAGCGCCCACCGCCGCGCTCGCCATCGACTACATGGCCAAACTCAAGGCCGAGAAAGGACTCGAAGCCTTCGCCATCGACGCCAAGCCGCCGCAGCTCCTGCCCAACGAGCACGCGCAATTCACCATCTACGGCAAACTCAAACCATGAACGCGCAGATTTCCCGCCGCGAAAAAAACCTCTCCATCGGCGTCGGCGCGATCCTTTTTCTCGTCGTCACATTTTACGTCGGCGAATACTTCCTGAGAAACCACACGCGCCTCACCGCCGACCTCGCCGGGAAAAACCGGCAGCTCAAAATGATGCAGTCGCTGACCTCCGACCAGCCGCTCTGGGAGCAGCGCGAAAAGTGGCTGCGCGAGAAACAGCCGCAGCTCGCGGACGACGACGGCGGCGGGGTGAAGCTGCTCGACCAGATCAAAGAGCTGGCGAAGACCAAGCAGGTCCTCCTCGAAAAACCCGTCATTCGCCCGTCCGTCCGCAAACCCGATTCCAGCGCCATCATCTCCGTCGAGATCGAAACCAAGAGCCCGTGGCCCGCGCTGATCGCCTTTCTCGGCGAGCTGCAAAAGCCCGAGCAATTCATCGTCATCGACTCCGCGAACCTGAAAATCGACACCGCCGACCAGACGCAAATGCGCGGCAAATTCAAAATCGCCCGCTGGTTCGCCCCGAAGTAGGCGGGCTGGGGTAGGCGGCGGAATGGAGCTTGGGCTGAGCCCGCGCCGCGCCCTTTAGCCTTTCCCCCCGCCGCCCTTCCGCGCATTTTTCCCCGATGCCCGTCCCGCTCCTCGATCTCCGCCGCCAATACGCGCCGCTCAAAGCCCAGTGCCTCGCCGCCATGGAGGCGGTCGCCGATTCCCAGGCGCTCATCCTCGGCCCGCGCACGGAGGCTTTTGAAAAGGCGGTCGCGGATTTCTGCGGCGTGCCGCACGCCATCGGCTGCTCCAGCGGCACCGACGCCCAGCTCGTCCTCCTCATGGCGCTCGGCGTCGGCCCCGGCGACGTGGTGGTGACCACGCCTTACACCTTTTTCGCCACCGCCGGCTGCGTGGCCCGGCTCGGCGCGACGCCCGTCTTCGTGGACATCGACCCCGACACTTTCAACCTCGACGTCCGCCAGCTCGCCGTCCTGCTCAACCGCACGGCCAACGTGAAAGCCATCGTCCCCGTCCATCTTTTCGGCCAGTGCGCGGACATGGCGGCGATCCTCGATCTCGGCAAAACCCACGGCGTCCCCGTGCTCGAAGACGCCGCCCAGGCGCTCGGCGCGCGGCATCCGCTCGGCCACGCGGGCGCGCTCGGCCAGGCCGGTTGGTTTTCCTTTTACCCCACGAAAAACCTCGGCGCGTTCGGCGACGCCGGCATGGTCGTCTGCCACGACGACGCCCTTGCCGCGAAGCTCCGCGCGCTGCGCAACCACGGCATGGAGCCGCGCTACTTTCACCCGCTCCTCGGCGGCAATTTCCGCATCGACGCCATCCAGTCCGCCATCCTCCACATCAAGCTCCCGCACCTCGACACCTGGAGCGCCGGACGCCGCGAGCGCGCCGCGTATTACCGCCGCGCAATGGCGCGCGCCGGCCTGCTCGCGCACCTCGCGCTGCCGGTCGAAAGCTGGCCCGGCGGCGAGTTGCGGCACATCTACAATCAGTTCGTCGTCCGCACCCCGCGGCGCGACGCCCTCCGCGCGCACCTCACCGCGCGCGGCATCGGCACCGAGATCTACTACCCGCTGCCGCTGCACCAGCAGGAGTGCTTTGCCTATCTCGGGTATAAAGCGGGCGACTTCCCCGAGTCCGAACGCGCCGCCCAGGAGACGCTCGCGCTCCCGATTTTCCCGGAGCTGACCGAGGCGGAGCAGGCGGAAGTGGTGGCGGCGCTGGCGGAGTTTTTCGCGGGAGCTTGAGCGGTGATCAAAACTCAAAGCGCGTGTCATCCTGAGCGGAGCAGAGGCGGAAAGGCGGGCGTAGCGGAGTCGAAGGACCCCGTGGAGTCAGCAGCGACGTCGCC